>CBDUUA010000450.1:0-2540 GCA_965370135.1 uncultured Cellvibrionales bacterium | reverse complement strand
GCGGGTAGCGCGGCGACAATGCGCTCGAAGTCTTTCACGGAATCAACCGGTTTCCCTGCCAACAGGGTCAGTATATCTCCCGCCTGGAGCTTGGCCATCGCCCCGGGGCCGCCACTGGCCACCAGGGTGATTTGAACCCCGCCATCTAACTGCCAGCGGGACTTGATTTCGGCATCCAATGGCGCCACTTGCAAGCCGAGGCGATTGTCAGCCTTGCCCGCGGTGCCGCTCGCCGGAGTCGCCTCATCCCCCGAGGCATCGAGTTCGCCGACAACGACCTTGATGCTTTTTACCTTGCCGTTGCGCATCACCTTGATGGTCACCTTGCGACCCGGCTTGGTTAAACCGACGATATGGGGCAAATCGGCGGAAGTCTGCACCTCCTTGCCGTCGAAGACGAGAATGATGTCCCCCACCTTAATCCCGCCGGCCTCCGCCGGGCCGTCCTCTTCCACAAAGGAGACCAGTGCTCCGGTGGGCTTATCCAGGCCGAAAGACTCTGCCAGGTTCTTATCGACATCCTGGATGCCGACCCCGAGACGACCGCGAGCCACCCGGCCACCGTGCTTGAGTTGCTCGGTAACATCCAGCACCAGGCCGACCGGGATAGCAAAGGACAAGCCAATAGAACCGCCGCTGCGGGTATAGATCTGGGAGTTGATACCGACCACCTCACCTTGCATATTGAACAGGGGGCCGCCGGAGTTTCCAGGATTAATCGCCACATCGGTCTGGATAAACGGCACGTAGTTCTCATTGCGTTTATTGGGAAGACTGCGGCCGATGGCGCTGACAATACCAGCCGACACGGAATAATCCAAGCCGAAGGGAGAGCCGATGGCCAGCACCCATTCGCCCACTTTCAGCGCTCCGGGTTTGGCCAGTTTGACCGTGGGCAGCGCCTCCGCCTCGAGTTTTAACAGCGCAATATCGGAGCGGCGATCAGAACCTACGATAGTCGCGTCAAATTCGCGACGATCACTCATGCGCACGGTGACTTTGTCTGCCCCTTCGATAACATGAAAATTGGTCAGTACGTAGCCATCTTCAGAGATGATAAAGCCTGAGCCCAGGGAGTGGGCTTCACGTTGCTGAGGCCGGCCGCCGTATTCAAAAAGATGGCGGAATATTTCCGGTACTTGGTCAGGGGGTACACCGTAGAACCCACCACGGTTGCCCTCTCGCTGTTTAGCGTGGGTCAATGTAGTTATTTTAACGACGGCAGCAGCCTGCTCTTCTACGATACGGGTAAAATCCGGCAGTGCCTGGGCCCAGCCAAGATTGACACCGACACCGCAGAAAAACGCCGCCAAAAACCAATTCTGTAATTTCAACATAACTCCATTCCTACCCATAAAACGAATTTTAACCCTGCCCTGCGCGACCAGTGCCGGGGGCCGCGAAACCACGAACACCTTGGCCGCAAAACTATTTCAGGAACCTGTCGGACTTAGGTCTGATCTACTGCGGAAAAGCCCGCGCTACGATCGCCTAAATCCGACAGACTCCCAAGAGCGAATAAGGAAAACGGGGGTTAGACGGTTAGCGCCACTTGACACAAGATATAGCTAACATTGCTATCGGCACTGCATCAGGCTCGAGGTCACGCACGGCTCCCAGTGACACTAGCACAACATCTAGCCTCCGGTGACGCTAATCGCCTCGATGTCGGCTGACGCGGCGAGCACCCGGGGTTGCACCTGGCTATCGTTGCGCACAGAGTGTGCATGCCAGCGCACCAACATGGCACCCAGCAGTAAACCCAGGGCACCGCCGAGGATTGAACCGGGATCCCCCGGCAGCAGGCCGTTACCCACAAACATACCGGCTAACAACATCAGCAGCGGCAGCAGATAAACGATCAGGGACGCCTTCAACACCAGTTCATCGGGCACCACGATCTCTACCCGATCGCCGATCGCCAGCTGCCGGCGCTGTTCGCGATCGACCAGAGCGCGGATATAGTGCTCCCGACCAGGCACCAGCTGAGACATCATGCCCTGACCACAACCCTGCTTGACAGCACAGGCATTACAACTGCCCTGCCGCTGGGTTTCTACCCAGATACTGTCGTCCTCGATGGCGATCACAGTGGCTGTTTCTTTCATGCTATCCCCGCTCTATCTCCGTTCTATCCCCGTTTGACGGCAACATTTTGCGCAACTTTTTTCGCCGTGACCAGCGGCACCTCGCCGACCACTGTCAGTAGATAGGGCTCGCCATCCACTGATAGCTGGCGCATGTAAGCAACGGTAGCGCCGCGCCGCGCCTTGCCGTCAGCCGGCGCCGCATTGGCTGGCGCGGGCTCCAGCACCAGTGTCAGGGTGGAAAACCCGTCAGTATACATGCTCAACTGCACCGGGTGACTGGTTTCATGATGCACATTGCTGGCAGTCATGGCAAAGCCCGGCGGCAGCCAACCAGCCCTGGCGGTTTGTAGCCCGGCGGCGCCGGCCCCCTCAAGAACATAGTGATAGGCTTGTTTGCTGTCGGCGCTGTCGGCGCTGTCGGCGCTGTCGGCATTAACACTGCGCAATTCG
>CBDUUA010000449.1:0-2541 GCA_965370135.1 uncultured Cellvibrionales bacterium | reverse complement strand
ATTGCTTTCGACGGCTATCAGCTATCGGCGATCTGATAGTAGTCCATCAGTATCTGTGCCACTTCCGGGCGCGAAAATTCCGGCGGTGGCGCTATACCCTGGCCCAGCATCTCGCGCACCTTGGTGCCGGACAGCAAGACAAAGTCGTCCTTGCTGTGATCGGGCGCGTCCTTCATCATCACCACCTTGTTCAATTTCTTTGAATAGGCGGTGTGGTCGGCATTGTAGATATCGATCTCCAGCGAGCCCGCCGGCACTTGATCGGCAAAGATGGTCTGGGCGTCAAAGGCGCCGTAGTAATCGCCTACTCCGGCGTGGTCTCGACCGACGATCAGATGAGTACAACCGCTATTCTGGCGGAACAAGGCATGCAGTACTGCTTCACGGGGGCCAGCGTAGAGCATATCAAATCCGTAACCGGTCACCATCACGCTGTTGGGGGGGAAGTAGACCTCAACCATCTTGCGAATGGACGCATCGCGCACATCCGCAGGAATATCGCCCGGCTTGAGCTTGCCCAGCAACATGTGGATCAGGATACCGTCGGTGCCCAGATCCTCCATCGCCATGCGACACAATTCTTCGTGGGCCCGGTGCATGGGATTGCGCGTCTGGAATGCCACTACCTTGTCCCAACCATGCTCCACAATTTCGTTGCGAATCTCCACGGCGGTACGGAAGGTATCGGGAAAGTCTGACTGGAAATAGCTGAAGTTGAGCACGTCAATAGGGCCGGACAACATGTATTTACCCAGCTTGGTAAAGGTGGCAACGCCGGGGTGGCTCGGGTCGGCAGTGCCGAAGACTTGCTCGGCCATGGTGCTGAGCTGCTCGGCAGAGACCGTTTCGATAGCCTCGACATCCATAATTGCCAGCACCGGGTTGCCTTCGACATTGGGGTCGCGCAGGGCGATGCGGTCGGCGCCTTCGATGGCGGTGACATCGTCAACGACATTGACGATGGGCACCGGCCAGAACAAACCGCCCGTGGTATGCATATTTTCGGCGACGCTGAGACTATCGGCGAGGTTCATAAAACCGGGCAGCGGCGTAAAATAGCCCGCCCCCAGCATCACGGCGTTGGCCGCGGCAGCCGAACTGACCAGGATTGAGGGCAGGGTTTCTGCCTCCTGAATCAGGGCGTGATGTTTTTTTGTATCGTAGACAAACAGGGGCTTGAGTTGATCTGCTCCATGGGGTTTGATCATCGTATCTCTCCAGTTTTTAAAGGTATGCAGTCTGTTTATTCAGCGCGATGGCACTGTTTATATGCTTGAAGGCTCCTTGTATGCTTGAAGGCTCCTTATATGATTGAAGGCTCCTTGTATGCTTGAAGGCTCAGCTTTTCAGCGTGACAATACCGCGATCTGTCAGCAGTTGAAGCAACAAGTCGACCTCTTCGCGCAGGGACATTTGATCACTGTGGAGAACGATCTCGGCGTTTTCCGGTACCTCATAGGGGTCATCAATACCGGTGAAGTTTTTGATTTCACCGGCCCGGGCCTTCTTGTAAAGGCCCTTCGGATCCCGCTTCTCTGCCTCCTCCAGGGAGCAATCGACGAACACCTCGATAAACTCCATGCCGCTCTCTTCGTGTAATGCGCGCACAGCATCGCGATCTGCCCGGTAGGGGCTGATGAAACTGGATAGGGCAATCACGCCGGTATCGACGAACAACTTGGAGATTTCACCGATACGACGGATATTTTCGCTGCGGTCTTCGGCGCTAAAGCCGAGATTCTTGTTGATGCCCAGGCGAACATTGTCGCCGTCGAGGCGGTAGGCCAGGTGGCCATGCTCGAGTAACACCCCTTCCAGGGCAACCGCAACCGTGCTTTTGCCGCTGCCGGACAAGCCGGTAAACCAGAGGGTAGCGCCCTTCTGCTTTAACAGTTTGTTGCGATCTTCCCGGGTGATATCGCCTTCGTGCCAATGTACGTTGGTTGCCTTTTGCTCTGCCATCTCACTCTCTCTGTTGTAATGAACCTGTAATGAACCTGCGTAATGAACCGCTATGTGCAGCAGTCGCTACAGCGCCGATTCATTGATGAATTTAATGTGGGTAGTTTTGGGAAATAATTGGGCGGGCAATTCTACACTGCCACCCCCTGCTTTACAAAAAAGAGCTGCGAATGCTTCTCATTTGTCACCGTCACCTTTTTGGCTCGAATCGGCGCTAAAACACAGTCCGAACCAGGGCCAGTACAATCGATATGAACACCAGAATCATAATCCAGCGGGACAGGCGGGCCTGCTGTTCATTGCTAAGGGGCTGGGCCCGACCCTCTAGCACTTTGATCAACACGAACAAGGCGGCAAACAGCAATACCAGTATGATCAGTAAATTACCCATGAGCTCGAGATCCTGTTAGGGCGCCAGGCATTGCGCCGACACCAGGCACTATTATACCAGCCCCATTATCCCCCCGCGTTACCACTGACTTAACGGCTCCCACCAAAAGAGCCACCGGCCAGGCAGAACACCTGTTAAGCGCATTTTTATCTCCCTCGCCATGAGGTAAGATAGAAGGCTCTGTAGTT
>CBDUUA010000448.1:0-2558 GCA_965370135.1 uncultured Cellvibrionales bacterium | reverse complement strand
ACCCCCTGTGGTTCACCTCGGTGCGCGATGGCATTGCCTATACGCTGCTGCCCGGAGAGAGTGGCGTGACCAGCGCTTTTTATGTGACAGCGATGGACAAATCCGACTGGAATCATCCCGAAAAGCAAGGCGCGGCGTGGATCGACGCCCGCTCCGCCTGGTATGTTATCGATAGCGACAAAAAGGGTGGCATGGGCATGGCCGAGGCGATCCCCTTTGCCGAAGAAGCCGAAGCCAAAGCATTCGTCGAGGAGTTTGGCGGCCGGCCGCTGCGCTTATCCCACATACCGGAGGCGTATATTCTCGAGCACGGACAGCAGCAAGAGCCAGGGCAATGACTCCTTATAACAACGACAAGGCCGGCCGGCAGGCGGTGCTTGCTGCCCTGCAGTCACTGTTGGATAGCGGCTTAACCAGCGGTACATCGGGCAATGTGTCGGTACAAACTGACGCGGGGATGCTGATTACCCCTACCGGTGTGGCGCCTCAAAACCTGCGGGATGAGCATATCGTCGCCATGGCCCACGACGGCACGACGGCAGCGGGTCAGTTGCGGGCCTCCAGCGAGTGGCGGATGCATGCCGATATTTACCGCAACAAGCCGGGAGTCAATGCAGTGGTTCACTGCCACTCCAAAATATGACGAGAAAAAGCACTGATGTCGCACATATTTTTTCTCTATAAGGCAAATTCTGCCTACCCTCGTTATCCGCTCTATGGTGAGTTGTTTCGCTGTTTTAAAAGCATTTGCTCTGGCCTTGCCTTGCTCGCCTGCCTGGGTAGCCAGGCCATGGGCGCGCCGATCGTGTGGGATGATCAGCAAGCCTACCAGTACCTCAATCAGTTGCGGCGCCAGGCGGGCCTGACACCCCTTTCGGCCAATGAGCATTTGGCGCGGGCGGCCCGCGGTCACGCCAGGTATATGAGCGAGAATGGCGTCGTGTCTCACCGCCAGAGAGCGGGGCGCAAGGCCTATACTGGTACACGGATCAGTGATCGTGTTCTGGCCGCCGGCTATGGCAGTACCGAGGTATCGGAGAATGTGTCCCGGGGCCAGAACAGCATTGTGCAGTCCATCGATGACTTGATGAGTGGTATTTATCACCGCTTTGGGTTTCTCGATGCCGAGATGTCCAAGCTTGGCGTGGGCATTGCACAGCGCCACTCCAGCCAGCCCGCCAACTTCGCCTACCTGATGGGTGACCAGACCATTAGCCGCTTGTGCCAGGGCCAGTCCTACCAGGGAAAAGCGGATTACAACGACGATGCTTGCCGCGGCAACTTCAGGATATCAGCCCGGCAGTGGCGAGAAGCCAAGGACAAGGCGCGGCGCGGCAGCACAAAAATTATTATCTGGCCGACGGCCGATAGCGGCGACACTCCCCCCGCCTTTTACGATGAAATCCCCGACCCGCTTCCCGGCTATGAGGTCTCCGGTTATCCCGTATCCATAGAGTTCAATGCCGCGTATTTTGGCAAGGTGAGCTTGCGCAAATTCGAGCTCAGAGACGGCGAGTCTGGAAAAAAACTACCTGTCGCGGCGCTTATGGATCAGCATAGCGACCCCCATCACCGGCTCACCGCCCACCAGTTCGCCCTCTTTCCCCGGGATAGACTCGAATGGGGTCACCCCTATACCGTGGCAGCCGTCTACCGTCATGAGGGGGAGGAGCATAGCTTGATGTGGAAGTTTTCTACCAGGGCCCTCCCCTATCCCCTCGTCGTGCTGTCCGACAGCGGCGCAGAGTACTCGCTGCAACCCAATCGAACCACCGCGCTCTATTGGCCCCCGCGCAAGGGAATGCCCCTACTCAAAAATCCAAATTGGACGTTCCCCAGAAGCCTCAAGGTCACAGTAGGTTGGCAAGACGAAAACACATTGCTGGTGAACCTCCAGGGCAAACCCTGCGACCGCGCCGGTTTTTCCTTTGACGGCGGCTACCGCTTTAGTCTTGTTGTCGCAGAGCCCGGCCCTGCCAGGTCTAGAGGAAATGCCTGCGGCTCTGCTGCCGTCGATGAATTGCCCGGCAACGTCATCGCCGGCGAGGGCGAGTTGCTACAATTTCGCTCCGGGGAAAAGTATGTAATTTCGGTCAGGCCCAGCCCGAAAAATCCTTCCCTCGGTAAGATCCACTACCGCTATACCCGGGGTATGCAGATCAAGCTGACCCGACTCAGCAAGTACAGTATTGAACTGCGGATAGTGGGTAAGCGAGGGGACAGGGCGACGTTCTCATGGGGTGACGATCGCAGTTTTACTATTGTTATCGGCTCTTGAGTCTTGGAGATAAGGAGCTTTAAGTAACATCAAAGCGGAGGGTATCGCCCTCTTTAATAATTTCCAGTTCGCTAACGCCATCAAATTCCATATCCTTCGGTAGTCTGACTGCTTGATTCTTCCCATTTCTAAAAACTGCAACCGTTCGCATCTCAGTCTCCTGTACCATGAAATCGGTTCGCCTACCGTATCGGGCTGATTGGTAATTTGATTGAGTATGCGAACAATTCAGAGGCACCCGTTTTGTCGCTCGATACACCTTCTGGAGTTGATACGACAA
>CBDUUA010000447.1:0-2568 GCA_965370135.1 uncultured Cellvibrionales bacterium | reverse complement strand
GCCGCCGAGAACAATTCTTCGCAGATTTTGATATGGGGATCCATGGAGCCGCCGACATCGAGAAACAGCAACAGCTTGACCGAATTGTGCCTTTCGGGAACCATTTTGATATCGAGCAAGCCGGCATTGCGCGCGGTCGAGCTGATGGTGTCGTCGAGATCCAGCTCATCGGCGGCGCCGGTGCGGGCAAATTTTCTCAATCGGCGCAGCGCCACCTTGATATTGCGGGTGCCCAACTCGACGCTGTCATCGAGATTGCGAAACTCGCGCTTTTCCCACACTTTAACCGCCCGCTTGTTGCGGGACTCACCGCCGACCCGAATGCCCTCCGGATGATAGCCCGAGTGACCAAAGGGCGAGGTGCCCCCGGTGCCTATCCACTTATTGCCGCCCTGATGGCGCTCTTTTTGCTCATCCAGGCGCTTTTTAAATTCCTCGATCAGTTTTTCCAGACCGCCCAGTGACTCGATTTTCGCCTTGTCCTCGGCGCTGAGGTTGCGTTCAAATTCCTTGCGCAGCCAGTCGTCGGGAATCAGGGCTTCTAGCACATCGTCGAGTGCCTGCAAATCTTTGAAATAGACGCCGAAAGCCTTGTCGAAGCGATCAAAATACTTCTCATCCTTGACCATAATGGTGCGGGATAAAAAGTAAAAATCATCCATGTCGGCAAAGGCCAGCTGTTGCTGCAAGCCCGCCAGTAAATCCATCAATTCCTTGAGGGAGACGGGGATACCGCTGCGACGCAGGGTGTTAAAAAAGCCGATCAGCATAGGGGTGACAACACTTTATCCAGGGATTGACGGAGTCCTTCGCAGAGATGACTTTGGTCGAATAAATTCGACTCTACAGCTCCGCCCGCCCCGCTGTAGGGCCGAATTTATTCGGCCACTTTGCTTGGCTGAGGTTTATGTGTAATCAGGTACAGGTATGCATTACATTTTTCCACCAGTACAATTTCATCCGTGCAATTCATCAGCGGGGTTTATCGACGCGGTTCATCGACGTGAACTACGGCGGTGCATAAACGCCAGGCGCTCCAGCAGATGCACGTCCTGTTCGTTTTTCAATAAGGCGCCATACAGGGGTGGAATCGCGTTATTGGCATCCGTATCCTTGAGTATCTCGTCGGGGATATCGTCAGACATCAACAATTTGAGCCAGTCGATCAACTCCGAGGTCGAGGGCTTTTTCTTCAAGCCTGGCACGCCGCGCACTTCAAAAAATACATCCATCGCGTCGCGCACCAATTGCTGTTTGATACCGGGATAGTGCACCTCGATAATCCGGCTCATGGTGTCCCGATCGGGAAAACTGATGTAGTGAAAAAAGCAGCGCCGCAGAAACGCATCGGGCAGTTCTTTTTCGTTATTACTGGTGATCATCACAATCGGTCGTTTGATGGCGCGGATGGTTTCACCGGTCTCATAGACGAAGAACTCCATCTTATCGAGCTCCACCAACAAGTCGTTGGGAAATTCGATATCGGCCTTATCGACCTCATCGATCAGCAACACCACCGTCTCGTCGGCGGTAAACGCCTCCCACAATTTTCCCGGTTTGATGTAATTGCCGATATCCTGCACCTTGGCGTCACCGAGCTGTGAGTCCCGCAGCCGGGACACGGCATCGTATTCGTACAGGCCCTGCTGGGCCTTGGTGGTCGATTTGATATGCCACTGGATCAGGCGCAGGCCGAGGGCGCCGGCAACCTCCTGCGCCAATAGGGTCTTGCCGGTGCCCGGCTCGCCCTTGATTAACAGCGGTCGCTGCAGATTTACCGCGGCGTTGACCGCCATCTGCAAATCCTCGGTGGCGACATAGTCCTCGGTGCCTTCAAAACGTTTCATTACCTGATCCTGTGCTGGAATATTTTGTGAAAGTTGATCTGCAACAATTTGTGCTTGATTATCGATTGCCCCGGGTAGAAAACTGCGATGGAAGGGGCAAGAGGTCATGGTGGGCCGGGATTATAAACGGCTTAATCTGTCCCGGGTAATCGAATTCGAGCTTTCTGCCACCGGAGCACCTCGTCGGCGCGTCCATTGCACCGCGGCACCGGCAAGCAATACCGCCGTTGCCAGGCCAAAGGCCGACAGCAATGGCCAGTAGCCGCTGTCAGCGGCATCAAGACCTTCACCGGCGGCGACAAAGAATGTGACCACCCAGGCCGGCGCCAGGTACGCCCTATCGGGGTCGGCATAGGCAGGCACGAACAACACCACCATCAGCCAAACCCGAAGCAATCGAGCCAGTAACACCGGCCGCCAGGCCGATGTAATCCACCAGCACAGCGCCAGCAGCAAACCACTGGCGCCCAGATAAGCGGCCCAGGCCAATTGCAAAGAACCCACTGTCATAGTCAAACCCTGTTTTTTAAACCCTGCTTTTTTAAACCCTGTTTTGGTAAAACCTGCTTTGGTAAAACAAAAAAAAACGCGGATTAGCGCCGCCTGCGCCGCTAATCAACCCAGGCGCCTTTAATCAACCCAAGTGCCTCTAACTCACCCAGGTGTCTCTAATCAACCCAAGTGATAATGTGCTCTTGCAGGTCATCGGCGTGAACAAATT
>CBDUUA010000446.1:0-2577 GCA_965370135.1 uncultured Cellvibrionales bacterium | reverse complement strand
GGCTCGGGGGAGATGATGATAGTCCTCGGCACCTTGTAGCCGGCCAGGCGCTCATTCAGGGAGCTTCGCAAGTCCGCCTCATCCAGGCTGGTGCCGGGTTGCGCATAGGCGACCATCACCAGTTCTTCACCCATAGCCGAATCGGGCTCGCCGAAGACCACGACCTCGTGGACATTCTCCACCTTGTAAGCGGCCTGTTCAATTTCACCCGGATAGATATTCTCGCCGCCGCGGATCACGATCTCTTTGATGCGACCGGTGATGTGGACAAAGCCATCCTCATCGACCATGCCGACATCGCCGGTCTTCAGCCAGTGGCCGTCGGCAAAGGCTTTCTCGTTGGCTTCGGGCTGTTCCCAGTAGCCCGGGGTGACGCAAACACCGTAAAGCTCGATTTCTCCCGGCACCCCCTGGGGCAGTACATTGCCTTCGGGGTCGACGCTGCGCAGCTCCATAATGGGTGACACGATACCCGATGCCGCGGGCTTCATATCAAATATAATGCCACTCATGGTGGCGCCTACGGCGACGGTCTCGGTCATACCGTAACCCGCCGAGCGACTGGGATTGCCGGTTTTCTGCTGAATCAGCTCGGGTAGCCCCGCCGGTGTGGCGGCGCCTGCGGCAGAGACGCGGATAAGCGAGCTGGTATCGTAATCGTCGAAATTCGGCTGGCTTAGAAAATCCTGGATGATGGCTGGCACACTGGAAAAGCTGGTCACTTTTTCCTGCTGGATCAACTCCAGGGCCTCGATATTGTCCCATTTGTACATCATCACGACCTTCTGTCCGGTCGCCAGGGGCAGGTAAAAACCACTCAGCAGACCGGTGGCATGAAACAGCGGTACGGTCAGCAAGGGGGTTTCGCGCTCGGCGCCGCCCTTGAACTCCCGTAGACCTTCAAGCTCCATAACCAGATAACCCAACCACATCATATTGAACAGGGACTGGGTAATGGCAATGTGTCGATGAGCCACACCCTTGGGAAACCCGGTGCTGCCGGAGGTGTACAGGATTATGCAGTAGTCTTCGGCTTTGGCATCGACGACATCATAGGAGCGGCCTTCACCGGCTGCCACAACATCGCCGAAGTGCACAGCGTCTTTGCCGAGTTGGCTACCGGCTTCAGCGCTTGCCACAATAAGCGGCAGATCGAGGCCCGCATCCTTGACCAGCGCGTAGCGACCGGGGTCGCACACCAGTAATTTTGAGCCACTGTCATCGATGGCATATTGCAATTCTTCGGCTTTTCCCCAGCTATTGATGGGAACGACTATCGCGCCTATCAAGGAGGCGGCGGCGTAAGTAATGACCCACTCGGGGCAGTTGCGCATGGCGATGGCCACCCGGTCGCCCTTCACGATGCCGTAGTCACGCTGCAAACCGGCTGCCAGGGCATCGACCAAGGCGTAAAAGCGGTTATAGCTGTAGCGCTCTCCCTGGTACACAATAAAATCTACATCACCGTGCCCGCGTCCATTTTGCAGTATGTCGACGACGGTCTTGGGAGCATGTTTGTAGGCTTTATAGCTATAGCCATCCAGGCTTATATCTTCGACCTCGAAAAAGGCCCCCGCAGCAGTTATCTCCGCGCGCTTTGCTTGAACATCAGCCGGTGTAACAGCCATTGTATTCTCCTGATTCGATTATGCGTTTTGTATTGCGTCTGTTTATACCTGTGGAGGCAGAGCGCTGCCCCACCCTATGACCCATTGTGCGGCGGGCGTCATTCCCGGGATCAACGAGATGCAACGCGGGTGGTCGAATGAATTTCCTGATCGACTACCGTCGTAGGGCCGAATTTATTCGGCCAAATTCTTCCCCGGATAGTACCGTTATAGTACCGTTGCAGGGACGAATGCTATTCGGCCGGGCTGCGATATTACCACTGCAGGCAAAGAGGTAGAATGAATTCGGCCCAATCTGCCAGGCTATGAGCCAATAATGGCCGCATAAGAATTAGGAATTAGGAATTAGGAATTATCAAATGAACAATCGTCACCATGTTTGACACCTCGGCCCGCAGCCTCAAAATACTGGCGGCGGCGCTGTGGTATAGCGGTGGTCTGGTGTTACTGCTCAAGGGCGGCAGTTTGCTGTGGCAGGCTATGGATCTGCGCCAGGGGCTGGCTTGGCCCGCATTGGGGGTGATCAGCGCAGTGCTGATCGGCAGCTTGAAGGTGCGTTTTATCTTCAGCAATAGTTGTCGCAAAAATCTCAGGCGCATTGAGGCGTTGCCGCAACCCAGGTTATGGCAGTTTTATCGGCCCGGATTTTTGCTGTTTCTGTGCGCTATGATTGTGCTGGGCCGCTATTTGTCGGTCTCCGCCCAGGGTAACTATGTTGGTCTGCTGGGCATGGCCACCCTGGATTTGTCGCTGGCAACGGCCTTGTTAGGCAGTAGCTACGTATTTTGGCAAGTTCCCGTGCAAGCGTCTTCGCAATAGATTTTCCCATTAGATCTATACAACAGAAGGATCAACACTGCGCATGAATAATTCCGCATTAACCGGGCAGCCCACACTCCGCCGTTACCTGGGGCGACCCTGGCCTGCGACCCACGCCCTGATCCTGGGT
>CBDUUA010000445.1:0-2588 GCA_965370135.1 uncultured Cellvibrionales bacterium | reverse complement strand
TTGCGCAGATCCTCAATATTCCAGTCCGGGTTCAGCGAGATGGGGTCTACCTTGCCGTAGTAGAGGTGCTGGAGCAGGGTAAGCAACGCGGTGGTAATGCCAATATCCCGTTCAATTCGGGTGGCGCCGGCAGCGTCACCCTCCGCGGCCCCTTGCAGTGACGCCGGCAGACGGTAATCATGGGGATTGAGGCCGTCGTGGTAACTGTCCTCTATACCCTCTTGCAGTTGCAACAACAACTCGGGGTTATCCCATATCAATGAGTAGTCCAGGGCTCGATAAAGTTCCTGTACGGAATCCTGCAACCCGGCATCGATATTGCCGGGCCTGGTCGCCATGGCCTGCAGGGACTGCTCGAAGCCGGCGCGACTTACGATGCCGGCCAGACAGCTGTTGGCGACCCACAGAGCCAGAAAAAGTAATTGTGCCCATCTAAAAATTGTGCTCATTAGCTTACAAAACCCGCGGTTAATGCCTATTGAATGATGGATGCCATCAGTTAAAATGAAAAAAAGTGAATGTAAGTGTCTTTTTACGCTCAGTTACGAGCACTTCGTCGAGTACATCGTCGAGTACATACAGCATGATTTTATCCCGCCTCAACCGCTTGTGGTACAGCTATACACGCTTGTCGCTTATTTTTTTGGCCAGCGTGCTGTCGCCTTTTGCCACTGCCGCTACCACTGCTGCCGCTGTCGGCCCCGGGGCAGATGATAAGCGAAGTATCGCTTTTTATCATACCCATACCGGGGAGCGGCTCGAAGTCGTCTATTACAGCGCCGGCCACTATCAGCAAACGGCGCTGGACCAGATCAACTACTTCCTGAGGGATTTTCGCACCGGCGACATGGCTACGGTGGACCCGGATACGATTGATATCGTTCATGCGGTGCAGCAGCGTGCCGGCCATCAGGGCGCGGTGCATATCGTGTCGGCCTACCGCAGTAAAAAAACCAATGAAATGCTGCGCAGCAAGGGCACTGGCGTGGCCCGGAAAAGCCAGCATATCGAAGCCAGGGCCATCGATTTTCGCTTGCCCGGTGTGGACACTGCCGCCATCAGGGATATCGCGCGAGCGCTCAAGCGGGGTGGCGTGGGTTACTACCAGAAGTCGGATTTTATCCACGTCGATAGCGGCCGCGTAAGATTCTGGTAGATCGTCCTTACTTACTTAACACTAAGGGTTTTGCCGGTATTTTTATTGTCGTCCTCGGTTTGCCAGCTGATTCGAATCGACAATCGGTTTCGATTTTCTTCCTGGCTGGCGGTCAGTTTCAGATTCAGCAGCCCCTGTGGTTCCATGATAAATTCATCGTCGTCATCACTGAAACTCAGTTTTCCCCTGGCAATGCCCTTGGTGATCGCTTTGAGCAGCTCCCGGATGGTGTCGGCATCCTGTAGCGATTCGTGTTTGAAATGGTTTTTGTTGTCTCGCATGCTGGCGTTACCTTGCTGTTTAATTGGTAGTCTTAATTGGTCGTCTTAATTGGTAGTCGGCGCAAATACTTTGACGCTGTGATAGTCCGAACTCACCCCGAGTATCTGTCCCTGTGGTTGGATAATGGTGACACCGGCGCCGCGACCGTTGAGGCCTTCTTTTTTGCGTGTCTGGCTGTCCATGGTGGTATCACATTCAAAGTGTAACAGGCCCTGCCGCAACATCAGCCGCTGCCCGCTCAGCCGGTTGCGGTGGCCGTGTATGACCGCCTTGATGCCGTGTCGGTGTAAATGTTTGACGCCACTCTCGGTGAGGGGCATATCGACCGGGCGGTATTTGGTGCGGATGGTATTGGCGATCGGTCCGTAGTAAAACTCGAACAAATCATTTTTGACCTGGTGGCGATACTGCCGGTTGATGTACGCCACGCCTTTTTGTTCGATCATGGCGCTGACGCGATCATCGACACCGGCGTGGATAAACAGCAGCGAGCCCATTTTGCAGGCCAGTTGCATACGGTTGAAGAACCAATAGAATTCGCCGTCGGGGTGGATGAACAATTGCTGGCATTTCATGGTGGCGGCGTAGGCCATTCGCAGTGTCAGTCCGGCGTTGGCGCAGACCGATTCGAATCGCTGCATCTTCTGGCGCAGCTTGCCGGTCTCCTTGTCGATGCCCTGCTGCGGCATAACCCACTGCGCATGCAGCGGAAATTCCGCAAACCAGTCCGCCGGCGGGTAGAGCCGCTGCCGGCACTTTGCCTTGTCCGGTGTGTTGCTGAGAGCATCGCTATCGAGCAGGTAGTAATCGTAGACCTCCTTTAACAGTGGCACCACCTTGGGGCTCATGCGAATAAAAAAGTGATCGGTGCGAGGATCCGGCGGTAGTTGCAGGCAGCGCAGGCCCATGAGCAAGCGCAGGTCGTGATTGCCCGCGAGGATTTTCACCCGGCGGGTTTTGTCCATCAGCAACTTAATAACCGCTAGCAGGCGCAGGTTGTCCGGGCCCTTATCGAGGCAGTCGCCGCCGATAATAAATAACGCTTTTTTGCCCTCTTTGGTGAGGGTGAAATTTTCTGCCTCTGGCCCGGTTTTCCTGATACCTCCCGAAGCGGCCAGGGAGTCGACGAAGGCATCGGCATCGGCATGGG
>CBDUUA010000444.1:0-2602 GCA_965370135.1 uncultured Cellvibrionales bacterium | reverse complement strand
AGACAAGTGGATCGGGTGGGATAAGGAACAACAGCAAACGCACTTGCATCGAGTGGTCGGGATGGTCAAATTGGCTCTGTTGGCAAAATTGTCAGGAGAGCGAAAATGGAGGGCGTGGGCAAATAGCTTGTTGGCTACAAGGCTAGACTTGACCCTCAACCACTTTTTGAATGTATGGACAACGACAAGAAGAGCAGTACCTTGGCTAGAAATTGAGCGTCCAACTGCGAAATCCAGGGTCATCCTGCGAAAAAGGCCTTGAGCCCGGTCAACGAAAACTGCATACCCATCGCCAGTACGATCAAACCCATAAATCGCGTGCTGACCTCATGCATCAGCCCCTGCTTTTTCCCGTCTGCAGAACGCGAAACGATTACCATCACCAACCAAGTGAGCGCCAGCGCGACGGCCACTGACACCAGTACCGTTACCGGCAGTGTCGTTCCGGCATGGGCGACCGATAGGGTAATGACTCCGGTGATGGTGCCCGGACTCGCCGCGAACAGGATCAACGCGGTTAGCGACTGCGGTCCGCTGCTATCCATCGTCGGCGACGACGAGGCCCCGCTGAGCATCATGAATCCCATCCAGGCCAGCACTAATCCTCCTGCTGCCTGGAACGCGTCGAGTGATATACCGAATGCCTTGAGCAGGTAAGCGCCTCCAATTGCCGCGAACCACAGGATCACCATGATAGTCAATGTGGCGCGCGTCGCTACCGAGATCTGCGCCGCCTCCGGTTTTCCGGCAACCGCCTGCGAGAATAGCAGCCCGCAAATGACCGGGTTAATCAGCGACAGAATCGTAATGATGGCCTGTATATATAGTTCCATTTGCCAATCCCCCCATAGTAGTGAGTGTGCTGGTCACGGCTTTGTCCACGAGGTACACACATGTTTACCGCGGACTTTCAAACCTTCCGCCTTATTCGATATCTCTATATCTTTTTTCAACAGAGAATTGATACAGCTACACCCCAAAGGGCAAAAATGACATTACCCGGTCAATCGTCCAGTAGGCTGCAATGCTGCCGATACTGTAGGGCAGCACGCGCCAGGCGCCTTGGGGCGGAGTGACAGGCAGGCGCCGGAGCACAGCAAACAGGGTGAGGACCACTGCAATGAACATCAACTGCCCGGTTTCCACACCGACATTGAACATCAGCAGCGCCAGTGGAATCTCCTGCTGGGGCAAGCCGATTTCAGACAGCGCACCGGCGAAGCCAAGGCCGTGAAACAGGCCGAATGTGAAGGCGACCACCCACGGATACTGCTCGGTCAGGCTGATCTTGCCCTGCCTGCTGTGAATAATCTCGACCGCCAGGAACAGGATGCTCAAGGCGATCAGCGCTTCCGTGGGCGCCGACGGAATATGTACGACGCCCAGTGTCGCCAGCGCCAGGGTAATGCTGTGTGCGACGGTAAAAGCGGTGACCGCCTTCAGCAGCGGCTTGAAGCCGGTGACAATCAGCATCAACGCCAGCACGAACAACAGATGGTCAACCCCTTCGAGGATATGTACGGTGCCCATGCGCCAATAGTCGCCGGCGACCTTGAGTTTTGACGCCTGCAGCGGGATGGTGAACTGCGGTGAGGCAGGCCGCAAGATGGCCGAATGCGAGCTGCCGTCCTGCAACTGGATCAGCAGCAGCACATCGGTCTGGGTCGCGGTCAGGCCTTCGATGGCGATGGTCTGGCCGCTCAGCGGCTCACCGCTGCTCTTGTAGGTGGCGTGTTCGATGCGGGCACCGGGGGCGTCCTGAATGGTTGGCGAACCCACCAAATCCAGAGTTTCCGGCAACTGTGGTGTGATCGCCAGCACCTTATCGCCACGGGTGGGCACCTTCCAGGTGACCGCGAACAGGCCGGTGCTCTGCTCTTTGATGTCGAGCAGTGCAGGGCGAATCTCGTCAGCATTAGCCTGCATCGACGCAAACAGCCCCGCCAGTACGGTCGCAAGCAGCGGCAGCCATGCAAGCCGCTTCATCGGGGCGGCTCCTGCAGTGCGGCAAGTGAATCATTGTCCGCCAGAACTTGGTCGGCCTGGGTACTATCGTCATCCGCTGTCACCGGCTCTTCGATCACCACCGTGTACTGTTCACGCAGGCTCTCGTAGAACTGTTCGTTGAGTTCCTCACCCCTGTCGCTCTTCCACTCCTGCTCCACCCGCTCGCGCACCTCGGCGAATACCGGCGCCGGGGGCTCGGTGACCGCTTGCACATACACCAGGTGCACGCCATAGCCGGAGAGCACCGGTCCGTGCCATTGCCCGAGCGACAGCGTGATCAGGGACTCGGTAAAGCCGCTGCCGAACTGTTTCTGGATTTCGGTCTGATCCTTTTGCGGGTAGTAGTTTTGCAACATAAAGCTGTCGCCGAGGGCGCCGGCATCGCCGAAATCATCGCCCCGGGCGATCAGCTCCGCCTTGATCTTTTGCGCGTCATCCAGAGTCGCATCGCCGCGTTTGTCGGGATCGATAAATACCTGGGTGAAGGTGTAGAGGGCGGGCTGCTGGTAGCGCTGCTGGTGCTCCTCGAAGTAGCTGTGCAGATCCTCCTCGCTGGGCGGGGTCAAGGCTACCAGGTCCTTGGCGAGGAACTCCA
>CBDUUA010000443.1:0-2609 GCA_965370135.1 uncultured Cellvibrionales bacterium | reverse complement strand
GCTGCTCCACCTGCTCGAAGACAAAACTCTGCTTATACTCGGTCAGCTCAAGCACGCGCTCATGGCTGCTCAATACCCGCTCAGGGCTGTTCAATATCCGCTCATGGCTGTCCAATTCTCGCTCATGGCTGTTCAATATCCGATCATGGCTGCCCAACATTCGCTCATGGCTGTCGCCTTCGGCTATCGCATCAGCCGGCCCCAGCAGGCCGACTGTTACCGGTATATGCAGCGGCTCGCTGGCGCCGGCGCAATGTTGCTCCATGGTCAAGGTATAGCGCCTGGCCGCTGGGTCGTAGCTATCGGTGACCTTCACATGGGGTGTTCCCACCTGGCTATACCAGCGTTTGAACTGGTCGAGATTGCGACCGCTGGCAGCGGCCATGGCGGCGACGAAATCATCACAGGTCGCGGCCTCACCATCATGGCGCTCGAAATAGAGGTCACTGCCTTTTCGAAACAGCTGCTCACCGAGTAGCGTGTGCAACATGCGCACCACTTCGGCGCCCTTTTCATATACGGTCAGGGTATAAAAGTTGGAAATTTCCATATAGGACTGTGGTTGGATGGGGTGGGCGGTAGGCCCAGCATCTTCAGCAAACTGCATAGTCCGCAGCAATTTCACACTCTCGATCCGGTTGACTGTGGCCGAGTTCATATCCGCTGAAAACTGCGAATCGCGAAACACCGTAAAACCTTCTTTGAGACTCAGTTGGAACCAGTCTCGACAGGTGACACGATTGCCTGACCAGTTATGAAAATACTCGTGGGCGATAATCCCCTCGATACGCTGGAAACCGGCATCGGTGGTAATGCCGGGGTCGGCGAGTACGCAGGAAGTATTGAATATATTGAGGCCCTTGTTTTCCATCGCCCCCATATTGAAATCATCTACCGCAACGATCATAAAGATATCGAGGTCGTACTCGCGGCCGTAGACCTCCTCATCCCAGCGCATTGAATGCTTCAGGGAGCTCATCGCATGGTCGCACTTATCGAGATCCCTGGGCTCCACATAAATGCGCAGATCAACCCTGCGTCCCGACGCGGTAGTAAACTGGTCCTGCTGAAAACACAGGTCACCGGCAACCAGCGCAAACAGGTAACAGGGCTTCGGGAAGGGATCTTCCCAGGTGACTCGCTGGCGGCCATGTTCAAGATCCTCACTGCGGATGAGGTTGCCGTTGGAGAGTAATACCGGGTAGCTTTTTCGGTCGGCCTCGATATGGGTGGTAAAGCGCGACAGCACATCAGGTCGATCGATATACCAGGTGATTTTGCGGAAACCCTGGGCCTCGCACTGGGTACAGAACATGGTGCGGGAGCGGTACAAGCCCTCCATGGATTTATTGAGCTGGGGCCGGCATCGCGACACACATTGCAGGATAAACTCCGGCGGCACCGCGTGGATCGTCAGGGTCTCGTCACTGAGGAGATAGCCCCCGCTATCAAGGTTTTCACCATCAATCCGCAGGCTTATCAATTCCAGCTCCACACCCTGCAATACCAGCTCGGTGGAGGCATTGGCGGCGGCTGGATTGCGCCGGATGTGTAGCGTACTGGAGACTTCAGCGTAGTCTTCCCTAAGGTCGACATAGAGCTCCGTTTCATCGATCAGGTAGTCGGGTGGCAGATAGTCCGACAGGTAAATGGTCGCGGGTTGTGCTTCTTTCATAATGCGTTTAAGCCTCTGCCTGAAATTCGACATGGTAGGAAGTGAATTTGCGAATATTGATTACGCCGGTATCGAGCAACAGGTACTGGCCCTTGATGCCCATCAAGGACCCTTCGACACGGGCCTGCTTATCCAGGTTATGGGCCTTGACCTTCTCCGGATACTGCAGCACCGGATACGACAGCTCGACCACCTGTTGTTGCTCCAATAGCGCAATAGCCTGCAGCCCTTGGGATTGCTGCAGCGCCAGTAGCTCGGCACCGCATTGTCCCTGTAAATCCTGCCAAATAGCGGGCAAATCCAGCCTCTCTATCTGGCCTTTCAACATCCTCTGCCAGTGAGTGCGGTCGGCCACATGGCGCTTCAGGATGACCTCCACCAATCCCGACTGCAAACGGGTTTTGACCCGCGCGATGGGCATGGCCTGCACCGCACCCTGGTCGATCCAGCGCGTGGGTATCTGGGTGCCCCGGGTAATACCCACTTTGACACCCGACGAGTTGGCGAGATAGACAATATGATCCTGCATGCAGTGGTCGTCGGCCCAGTCCGGCTCGCGACAGCTGCCCTCGTGGTAGTGGCATTTTTCCGGACTGACGATACAGCGGTCGCACTGGGCCAGCTTTTTAAAGCAGGGATAGCAATAGCCCTGGTTAAAGCTCTTTTTTGTCAAACGACCACAATGGCTGCAGTTGATAGCGCCGAGATAGTCAATGGCAATGGTTTTTCCCAAATAATCGTTGAGCACGATATCCGTACCCCCCAGAGACAAGCGGTAGCTGACCGGGTCGGTGAGTTGGGTGTGCATCTTGTGCAGGCAGCCCTGGGCCAATCGCTGCATAGTATTACCTCCTATGAACGGTAATGAACGGTTAAGAGCGGTTAAGAGTGGGTTTGTCTTCGAGGCGCAATAGCTGTTCTGACGGCTCGGTCG
>CBDUUA010000442.1:0-2615 GCA_965370135.1 uncultured Cellvibrionales bacterium | reverse complement strand
AAAATTGTTTTTCGAACAGGCGCAATGGGCACGGAATTTCAGGTATATTTACCCAAGTAGCTAGTAGCGGTTGTATACTGGCATTGTGATCGGTAGCCCAAATCAGTTATCTCGGATTGAACGCAGGCAGGCAACAAATCGCTGGCTGCCGTGCTGTTTATTAAAACAAATAAAAAACAAATAAAAAACAAATAAAAACAACAAGTTACATGGGAAGTACACTTATGCATAGCCAGCTTGCTGAGGGCCGAGTGTTATTGGTAGACGACGATGCACGCATGCGTCAAAGCATTAGCGATTTGTTAGGTCTCTACGATTGCCACCCGGAACTGGCCAGCACCGGTCAGGAAGCCGTTGAAAAATTGCAGCAAGGTGAATTCGATGTGCTGTTACTCGATCTCAAAATGCCAGGGGTCGATGGCTACGGGGTCATGGATTTTATCAATCGCCATAGTATCGATACCCTGGTTGTCGTGGTCAGCGGCGATGCAAGCTTTAACGCAGTGAGTACGGTTCTCAAGCAGGGCGCCTATGACTACGTAAAGAAGCCCTATGCGCCTGAGGAGTTGCTGGCCGCGCTGAAGAATGCGATCAAGAAACATCGCCTGCAAAAAAACAGCCAGTCCATGCAGCAGCAACTGATCAAATCCGAGCAGTTGCATCGGTTTATCGTCAATAATTCTCCCGACCTGGTGTTTATCCTGGATCACCACTGCCACATAAATTTTATCAATAGCAGGGCAGAATCACTGCTGAATCATCAGCCTGGCTCACTTCTCGGGCACCACATTGCCGAGTTGGTCGAGGGTGAGGATGTAGATAAAGCCAGTTTGTTTTTTGATCGCGTGATGCAGGAGGGTGAGCAACTGGCGAGTTGTGAATTGTGCTTGAAAAGTCATGGTCTCTATGCGCGTAAACACCACTTTGAGATAACCGCCAGCGTGTCACACAATTCCCCTGAGGGTATCCCCAACCTGGAGGATGGTGAGCTATTAATCTACGGCAGTGCTCACGATATTACTGAACGCAAGGAGGTGGCCGACTTTCTGAATTTTCAGGCCTACCACGATTTACTGACCAGGCTCCCCAATCGGGTATTGTTTAAAGATCGCCTGTCGGTCACAATTTTTAATGCCCAGCGCAACAATAGCCGGTTTGCGGTGATGTTTCTCGACCTGGATCGCTTCAAAGTTGTCAATGATACCCTGGGCCATTCACTGGGCGATCGCTTGCTGCAGTCGGTGGCGCAACGCTTGCTGGGTTGTATGCGCAGCAGCGACACGCTGTCGCGTTTTGGCGGTGACGAATTCATTCTGCTGTTCCCGGAAGTGGCTAAGGTAGAGGGTGTTGAGCAGATTGCGGCTAAGTTTGTCGACGCGCTGCAACAGCCGTTTTATGTCAAAGGACATGAAATCCATATTGGTTGTAGCATTGGCATCGCCATGTTTCCCGAAGCCGGGGAAGATATGGAAACCCTGATTCAGAATGCTGATATCGCCATGTACAATGCCAAGGGTGGTGGTCGCGACAGCTACTGCTTTTTCTCGCCCGACGAAAGTGTCTCCCCGGCTTTCCGGCTTGGCCTCGAGCGGGAGCTGCGTCGCGCCATAAGCGATGATGAATTTTGTCTGTATTTCCAGCCTCAAATTGATATAGAAGCCCAGGCTATTACGGGGGTTGAAGCGCTGGTGCGCTGGCAGCACCCGCAGCGGGGATTGATGTATCCCTCCGAATTTATCTCGGTGGCTGAAGAGTTGCGACTTGTACTGGATATTGATAAGTGGGTGTTGCGCAACGGCTGCCGCGTGGCTAATTCCTGGTTTGCCGACGGCCACCCGCGACTGAGGCTGGCGGTGAATGTGTCGCCGCTATTCGTCGAACAGGAAGACTTTGTTGAGTTCGTGTTGCAGACGCTGGCGGAAGAGGACTTTCCGGCAGAGTGGCTCGAACTTGAAATCACAGAGAAGGTGCTGCTCAAGGACCAGGAGTTGATCACCTGCAAACTGGAGCAATTGAGTGTCCGGGGGGTTCAGTTCGCCCTCGATGATTTTGGCACCGGTTATTCTTCCTTGAGTTACTTGCATCAATACCCCATCAATACCCTCAAAATCGACCAGAGCTTTGTGAGTACTGTCGCAGAGGGTTCGAGTGCCGGCTTGATTGAAGGCATAGTGGCCTTGGCCCAGGGCTTGAAGATGAACATTGTGGCGGAGGGTGTCGAAAAACGGAGTCAGCTGGATTATCTTGCGGGTCTTGGATGCCGTTATATGCAAGGTTGGCTCTATGGTAAAGCCCAGTCGGAGCAGGATATTGTAAAGGTACTGCATAGCAGCCCCCTGGAGCTGGAGCGAAGAGCGGCTCTGGCGACGCAGCATTAAAGTTACTGGTGCTATAACTGGTGCTATAGGTGCTATAGGTGCAATAGGTGCAATAGGTGCAATAGGTGCAATAGGCTGTATTTGAGTCGCCGCTGCCACTGATTTGCCGTCGCGCTTGTTGTCGCCCCTCATGATTATTGCCGCATACGGTTAGCGTCTGGCGCTGATATTGCATAGAATGACGCAAATTCATAACAAACCGGGGTTGGCCGATGGCCTGGTGGAAGTCCAGACGTA
>CBDUUA010000441.1:0-2620 GCA_965370135.1 uncultured Cellvibrionales bacterium | reverse complement strand
GCCCTGCTTGACATTGGAGCGCCGGGTTTGATGCAGGGGGCGAGGCAGCAGGAATACCTCGATGCGACTCTGGACCGTACCGATGGCGTCGCCAATGCAACCAATCAGTGGCAATTCCCAGCTGACAGCGCTGCCTTTCTGTGCTGACATCAGCCACCCTTGTGCCGTGAGGTATAGATAGAGGCTGCGATTGATGCTGGGGTTGCTAATGACCACCGCATTGCGATGACTGCCCTGTTGACACTCAACGTGTACGCGCAGGTGACCGTCAATTTTAACGGGCGTCAAATCACAAATCTGTTTTTGCAGGTCGTGTAGGCTGGACAAGTTTTCCAGTGATACTTGATCATTTGTGCTTGTCATGTGCTGCATTCCTTTCCTTTTCGATAGCTATAGTATCGGGAAAGACAGCCATTTCTGGTATACGTAAATACCCGCTACCATCGCCGGGAAACCGCAATAGTCGCAGGGGTGGGAAAGGGGCGTAAAACCAGGGCTTTTGCGCAGTAGATCAGCCCTGAATCCGACAGGCTCCTAGCGCTCGCCGCTGGGAGCGACTGACATTATCAGGATGGATTCGTTGAGATCATTGATCAGGCGCGCCATGTCGTTGATCAGCTTGACGCAGAGGTCGGGTTGCCGCCGGGCGAGGGTAATAAAGCTGTCTTTGTAAACCGCTTCTACCTTGCAGCTACTGGTGGCGGTAACAGTGGCATTGCGCTGTTCACCGCTGAACGCCGCTAGCGCGCCAAAGACTTCACCGGCGTAGATTTCACCGACTTTTATACCGCTCTGTGAGGCCTCGGCACTGCCGCTTTGCAGGGCGTAAACATAGTCGGCGCTGTCGCCTTCGCAAATAATGGTATCCCCTGCCGCAAATTGCAGGGTCATGGTGTTGGTCACGGCTGTCTGCTACCCTCGAGTGAATATTGATCGTAAATTGAGTGTAAACCATATAAGCAGGTTTCGCTGGCGTGGCTGATGCGCAGTGCGCGAATGTACCGTCGGCTGGAAGGGGCGCTATCACTGTTAAGGTGTACGAGTATTGGTAGGAGTACGAGTATTGGGTGATATTCAATTCAGGCAAATGACGGGTCGGGATCGAGCCCACCTTTGCCCGGTGGTGTGCGGCAGCAGCTCCTTTCAACTGACCTTTGCCGCTGCCGCGGCATTCCAGGGTCTGGTTGAGGCTGCCCGCCAGGCCGGATTTGAATTGGCGATCGCCAGCGCCCATCGAGATTTTGAGCGCCAGCTGTTGATCTGGAATGCCAAAGCCTCAGGCCGGCGGCCGGTACTGGATAACGCTGGAAAACCACTGGATATTGACAGTCTCACTGAGCGCCAGTGGGTGTTTGCTATGTTGCGATGGTCGGCATTGCCCGGCGCGTCGCGGCACCATTGGGGCAGTGACCTGGATATCTACGATGCTGCCACGGTATCGCCGGCTTACCAGGTGCAGTTGAGCCCGGAGGAGACCACTGGGGACGGTGTATTTGCCGAGTTGCACCGCTGGCTTGGTGCAAGAATCGATGCGGGTGAGGCTTTTGGCTTTTATCGGCCCTATCGGGTAGACCGTGGCGGTGTGGCGCCTGAGCCCTGGCATCTGAGTTTTGCACCGGAGTCTCGACAGTTCCAGCAGCAGCTGGATCCCGCGCGCTACTATGATTTCCTGTCGGCACAGAGGCTTGCTCTGCGGCAGACGGTACTGGATCATTTCGAAGAGATTTATCATCGTTTTATCGAACCGGCTGATGTGAGCACCAGGTTCACACTATCCCGGGGGGAATAGACTCATGCCTGGCTTATGGCAAACCATTTGCGGCGAAGCACGCCACTGCAGCGAGGCAGAGCCGGTGCTCGCCAGCTTTTATTACGCCAGCATTCTCAATCACCGTTCGGTGGTGGCAGCGCTGGCATTCAACCTGGCATTGCGACTGGATAGCCCGGCGCTGCCTGCGACATTGATTCGGGAGGTGTGCGAGCAGGCGCTGGCCGCCGATGCCGACATGGCTGCGGCTATCGAAGTAGATATCGAAGCCTATTACCAGCGCGACCCGGCTTGCGACCAGTATTCGATGCCGCTGCTGTATTTTAAGGGCTATCAAGCGATACAGGCGCAGCGCATAGCTCACTGGCTTTGGCGTCAGCAGCGCCATGGGCTGGCGCTGTACTTTCAAAACCGTATTGCCAGTGAATTCGATGTCGATATTCACCCCGCTGCGGCTATCGGCCGGGGCGTTATGCTCGATCATGCTACCGGGCTGGTGGTCGGAGAAACGGCGGTCATCGGCGACAATGTGTCGCTATTGCACGGGGTAAGTCTGGGAGGCTCTGGCAGTTGTGGTGGCGATCGCCATCCCAGGGTGGGGGATGGCGTACTTATCGGCGCCGGGGCCAAGCTGTTGGGCAGCATCACCATTGGTGACGGCGCCAAAATTGCGGCTGGCAGTGTAGTGTTGCAGGATGTGACGGCTCACACGACGGTTGCTGGTGTGCCGGCGCGCGTAGTGGGCAAGCCCAGCGTAGATCAGCCGGCATTGGCGATGAACCAATTGTTTGATAGTTGAATTCTCGGTCGAATTCTTTTTAAATGAGGTGTAGAAGCGTCGGTCAACTGCGG
>CBDUUA010000440.1:0-2621 GCA_965370135.1 uncultured Cellvibrionales bacterium | reverse complement strand
AAATCATAATCCAGGAAAAGGCATGATATGCCCTTGGTTCATCATATACATACATACTATACATTATCGTTATATTCAAAATCGCCCTATGCTGCACCTGTACCAATTGAGTAAACAACTGAGAAAACAAAGGAGACCACCATGTCATTTGCAACCGTATACATCATCGTAGTATTCATGATACCCGCAGCCTTGGGCGTATTACTGCTGACACTGGTCAGTCTGGATGAACTTGGCGCCAGGAAAGGCAGCTACATGCAGAAACCACTCAACACACCGAGGAGTAACACTCAAAGCGACTCGCTAGCCATCGGCGCGCTGTTTCACCACGGCGCCACCCAGTGACACCCGCCGCTCCCCGGGAGGCCCAATCGCTTCCCGGCTTTATCCCAAAGCCTCCCGCCAATTGAATACCGCAGGGGATAAGGCCATGAACGGCGGGTTTTGCAACACTTCCCGCAGGTTGTAGCCCAGTGGCTGCCCCTCCATATCCACCACCATGCCCCCCGCCGCCTCCAAGATGGCCTGCCCGGCGGCGGTGTCCCACTCCGCGGTCACGCCAAAGCGCGGATACACATGGCCGCCACCTTCGGCAAGGCGACAAAATTTCCAGGCACTACCTCGAACCTCCGAAATCACTCCGGGGAATCGTTGTTCCAGGCTTTGCCGGAATGCCAGCACGCGGGGATCCCGAGCGCCACGACTGCTGGTCAGCAGTTTAACCGGCCTATGGTATTGGGCCGCGGCCGCAACCAGTAAACGCTGTTGCCGAGGGGTGTAAACCATCGGTACCTGGTGGTCGCCACCGAGGTACATTTCGCCGGTAAGCGGCAGGTATATCGCCCCCAGTACCGGCCGGTTATCCTCGATCCGGGCAATACTGATACAAAAATGCCCGGTACCCTCAATAAATTCACGGGTGCCGTCAAGCGGATCGACCAGCCAGTATTGCTGCCAGCGACTGCGCTGCTCAAAATCCGGAAATTGCGTCTCTTCCGACAGTGTTGCGCCACCGGGAAAAAGACGATCCAGGCCCTCTCGCACTATTTCATTGGAGCGCCGGTCGGCACAGGTTACCGGCGAGGCGTCTTCTTTGACCTCGACAGCTAGTGGCTGCAACAGGTTTTGCACATACAAATCCCGCAGCACCTCCCCCGCTCGCTGGCAAATTTGGTACAGTGGTAGCGCCAACTCATGCATCACCCCATCCCTCCGCTATTGCTAACTCTTGCTAACTCTCGCCGGCAGTCGGGCGTCGGCTGGCCTGCTATCGCCAGCGAAACATCATCGCCCGGCATTCTCACATCCTTACATTCTCATCGCCTGCACTCTAATGGCAAGCAAATAAACCCCACTGAAAGTATGGCACGCAGGCCATTTTAGGTGATAATCGAACTTAATGATCAATTGGCTCGAAATAGACACGGTTCTCCTCGATATGGACGGCACCTTGCTGGATCTCCATTTCGATAATTATTTCTGGCTCGACCACCTGCCCCGCCGCTACGCCGAGCACCACGATCAACCCGAACAACAAGTGCGCCGGCAGCTGGCCAGCCGCTTCGAGAGTGAGCGAGGCAGCCTCAACTGGTATTGCCTCGACTATTGGTCAGCGCAACTGGATATTGACATTGCCGGGCTGAAACGAGAAATTGCGCACCTGATCGCGGTACGGCCCCATGTGGCCCACTTTTTACAGGCACTAAAACACAGCCATCGCCGCTGCCTGCTGGTCACTAACGCCCATCGCGACAGCATCGCCATTAAAATGAATCGGGTCGATCTGCGCCCCTGGCTGGATGAAATCATCATATCCCATGATTACCAGGCGCCCAAGGAAGACCCCATGTTCTGGCAGCGGATGCACCAAAAAGTCGACTTCGATCCGCAAAAAACCCTGTTTATTGATGATACCGAGGCCGTATTGAGGGCAGCGGAACAGTTTGGCATCCGCTATTTAATCACTCTATTACAGCCAGATAGCCGGCAACCCCGGCGCCGGCAGCTGCGCTTCCCCGTGATTCATCATTTTGATGAGATTATGCCCCCGGAGGCGCCGCCGACGGGGGAGCGGACACCTGCCAATGACCACTGACCCCGACCGCAATAGCCGCAAGGTACGGCTAGACAAGTGGCTGTGGGCAGCGCGCTTCTTCAAGACGCGCAGCCTGGCCAAGCAGGCCATTGAAGGCGGCAAGGTGCACTACGAGGGTGCGCGATCCCGCGTCAGCAAGGAAGTCAGAGTCGGCGCCGAGCTACGCATCCGCCGGGGCTGGGAAGAAATGACCGTGGTGGTCGCTGCGCTGTCGGATCAGCGCGGCCCCGCCGCCGTCGCCAGCCAACTCTACCAGGAAACCGCCCAGAGCATTGCCGATCGCGAGCAGAATACGGCGCTGCGGCGTGCGGCAAACGCCGGCAGCAACACCCCCGCCAAGCGCCCCGGCAAGCGTGATCGCCGCCTGATTCATCGTTTTAAAAACCGCTACTCGGATGACTGAGCCGAACCACGAAACCTCGACCAGGGGCCTCGGCCAGACACAACGGGCGCTACACTCCCCGGGAGATTTTTTTGGCTTCGCTTCCGGGGCAATTTTTTGGCATAATACTGCCCCTTTCGAGAT
>CBDUUA010000439.1:0-2624 GCA_965370135.1 uncultured Cellvibrionales bacterium | reverse complement strand
CAGTTCCCGCCATACGGGCAGTAGCCAGGTCACATCCAGCGCCGCATATTCACACTGTGATTCACTCAGGGGCCGCTGCAGCCAGTCGGACCGGGTTTCCCCCTTGGGCAGGTCTATATCGCAGATCGCCTGAACCAGGGCGCGATAGCCCAGACCAAAGCCGCGACCGACCATGGCCGCCGCGCGCTGTGTATCGAATAAGGGTTGGGGTAACACGCCCAGCCAGTTCTGAAAAACTTCCATGTCTTCACTGGCTGAATGCAGCACCTTGACCACCGCGGGGTCGGTGAACAGCTCCGCAAGGGGCGTCGGATCTTCGATCGTCAGCGGATCAATCAACCAGGCCGTATCACTATCGCCCCCCTCCCCGGCAAAACAAAGCTGCACCAGGGCGACCTGCGGGTAAAAGGTGTTGCGACGCATAAACTCGGTATCGACGATCACCGCCTCACTGCCCGCGCCCTGCGCCAATACCTGCCGTAGAGCCGCATCCGACTCGATAAGCTGCCAATCCATAAGTTATTGCTCCATCGGCCGGCGGCCGGACAATGCGTGGGCCAGGGTGGAGCCGTCCACGTACTCCAGTTCACCGCCCAGGGGCACGCCGTGAGCGATGCGCGACACCCTCACACCCTCCGGTCGCAGCATGTCAGTCAGGTAGTAGGCGGTGGCCTCTCCCTCCACTGTTGGGTTAGTGGCCACGATAACCTCCTCAATGTCCTCGTCGACGATCCGTTGATGTAATTTTTCCAGGCCAATCTCCGCCGGGCCAATGCCGTCTATAGGCGACAAGTGCCCCATCAACACGAAATAAATACCGGAAAAGCTGCCACTCATCTCCACTGCCAGCACGTCGGCGGGGGTCTCTACCACGCAAATGGTGGTCGCATCTCGCTTTGGATTGGAGCAGATTTCACAGATATCCAGTTCGGTAAAATTGCGACAGCGGTTGCAGTGGCCCACCCGCTCAACCGCCTCCCGCAGGGCCACCGACAAGGCGACGGCCCCCTCCCGGTCCCGCTCCAGTAGATGCAGGGTCATACGCTGGGCAGACTTGGGACCGACTCCCGGCAAACAGCGCAGGGTCTCGATAAGGTTTTGTATCGCGGGGCTAAAGTTCATGGTGGCAAATCAAAAGGGCATCTTGAAACCGGCGGGCAGGTTAAGGCCCGAGGCGAGCCCTGACATGGCATCGCGATTATGCGCCTCGACCTTGCGCACCGCGTCGTTGACCGCCGCGGCCAGCAGGTCTTCCAGCACCTCTTTGTCTTCGCTCAGTACGGCATCATCTATCGACACCCGCTTGACATCGTGTCGCCCGGTCATGATCACGGTGACCAGGCCGGCGCCGGACTCCCCGCGCACCTCAGCGCTAGCCAGTTCTTCCTGCGCTTTTTGCATGTCGGCCTGCATTTTTTGCGCCTGCTGCATCAGGTCTGAAATACTTCCCTTCATCGTTATTCCTCAATAGTCCTGTTTATACTTCAAACATCCGTTGGCACTAAGCATCCGTTGGCACTAAGCATCCGTTGGCACTATAGACGATCGGTCCAGTTCCCCGTCGAAGCGTGCAATCAGTTCCTGTAATTGCGGATCTCCTTCAATGGAGACAATCGCTTCGCGTTGTCTCTCCTGTGCCAGGCGGTCCTTGCGCATCGCCGGGGTCTCTCGCTGCACGTCACCCGGCACGATACTAACTGACAGCGGGTGACCGAAGTAGTTTTCCAGGGCCAGCCGTATCTTGTCGTTGTGGCTGTCGTTAAACAAGGAGGCGTTGCCTGCATCCAGCACAAATTCCAGGCTACCGTTGTCATTACTGCGCAGGTCACAGTGAGAGGCGATATTATAGACAATGCCGACCAGGCCCAGCGACTCCAGCAATTGCGGCCACGATGCCGGAATGAGATCAGCCAGTGCCATGGCTCCGGCGGGCATGACTGGCGCTTGTTCTGGCGGCCTGGCCACAACCGGTACAGGTTCAAGCGGCGCAACACCTGTAGGTGCAACAGCTGTAGGTGCAACAACTATAGGCGCAACAGCTGGCTGCGGCGCCTCATGGGGCTTTTTTGCCTGGGTACCGACCTCCACCGCGGCGCCGGGCTGTTCTTGCTGCACCGCAGGCTGTAAATCTTCCGGCCCGAGACTGTCATCGATGACGGCCGCGGGGCGAAAGGCCAGCATGCGCAACAGGATCATTTCAAAACCACCGCGAGGATCCGGCGCCAAGCCGATATCCCGCTTGCCGTTCAGCGCTATCTGGTAAAACAGCTGGGCATCCTCGGCGGTGATTGCCGTGGCAATCTGCCCTACCCGCTCGGCATCCCCCCAACTGTTATCAATAGCGTCGGGCACCACCTGGGCCATGGCCACCCGGTGGATCAGAGAGAGGAGCTCATCCAGGCCACCCTCGAAATCCGGTGCATGCTCGCCCATGTGCGCGACAACATCCAACAGTTTGCCGGGCTCCCCTTCACACAGGGCCTCCAACAGCTGGTAAATAAAACTGAGATCCACACTGCCTAACATGCTGCGCACATCAGCCTCGTCGACTTTGCCGGCGCCAAAGGCGATCGCCTGGTCGGTAAGGCTCAGGGCGTCGCGCATACTCCCGGCGGCGGCCCGGC
>CBDUUA010000438.1:0-2635 GCA_965370135.1 uncultured Cellvibrionales bacterium | reverse complement strand
GAAGGTGTTTGTTATGACTATCAATGATGCCCTGCGTTTGATTGCCGGCATAATGATTTTGCTTTCGGTCGCGCTGGCCGCGACAGTGAGTATTAACTGGCTCTGGTTCACCGCTTTTATAGGCCTCAACCTGCTACAGTCTGCCTTTACCAAGTGGTGCCCAATGATGGTTCTGCTACGAAAGGCGGGCTTGCAAGGGTAGTCCGGCTACTTGCCTCGGCCCATCGTGGGCCGAGTTTTTTACCTTATTACCTTTTACCTTTTGGTTTATCGATGAAATCGGCAGAGCCCAGGGCCTCTGTGCCTAGCCTCAGGCTGTAGGTGCGAATTTATTCGCACGAGGACCCGATCAAACGACAGCGAACAGGATAGCTATAAAGCCTTTGGCTAGAACTATCCTCCGATCAACCACTCCCGCCAAACAGCCGACAGCATCCTCTGCCGCCGGTGCCACGCACCCATGTCCTGCACTCGTGTCCTGAAACAACACAAAATGTCACAATAAGACTTCGCGCCGCCCTTTATAGGCCATTGACCAGGTTTCAGGCCATGGTCAATATAGCTGCCTGCAAAATTTGGCTAATGACTGTTAGCCATCGGCTATTCACAAAATAAGGCAAGTAAGCAGCATGAATTGGGATCACTCGGTAGATGTAGTAATTGTCGGCTCCGGCAACAGCGCCCTGACCAATGCCTTATGTAATTACGAAATGGGCACCCGGGATGTACTGGTCATCGAGAAAACTGCCCAGTACGGTGGCACCAGCGCCATCGGCGGCGGCGGCGTGTGGATACCCTGCAATCACTACGCCATGGAAGCCGGCGCCCAGGATAACCTGGACGACGCCATGACCTACCTGGAAAACACCATCCCCGAAGGCGCCGTGCCCCAGGAGATACTCCAGACCTTGCTCGAAAACGGCCCCAGGATGCTCAAGTTCCTGGCGGATAGAACCCACGCAAAATACATCTCCCTGGGTGAATACCCGGACTACTACTCGGATCTGCCAGGCGCCCGTCTCGGCCATCGCTCGGTGGAGCCGGAGCCTCTGGATATCACCGAGCTCAGCCAGGGCGGCGAGTTGCTGCGCGGCGGCCACCAGATGATACTGATGATGGGCATGGTGCCGATCACCCAGCAAGAGGCCCATATCTTTACCGTCCAGTCCAAGGGCTGGGTAGGCCTGGCCATGAAACTGGTATTCGGCCATTTGTTTGACTTTTCCCGCCGCTTCAAGCGCTTGCGCTCACGCCGCTCTACCTGCGGCCAGGCGGGAGTCGCCCGACTCGCACTTTCCGTAGAAGAGCGGAATATCCCGATCTGGCTCAACACCGAGATGACCGAGCTGGTGATGGAAGATGGCCGCGTCGCCGGCATCGTGGTTATCAAAGACGGCCGGGAAATGACTATCCAGGGTCGCAAGGGCGTGGTACTTGCCTCCGGCGGCTTCGAGCGCAACCAGGCGATGCGGGAGCAATACTTGCCCAAACCGACCAGTGCCGAATGGAGCTCGGGCAATGCCGGCAACACCGGCCTGCCGATCGAGAAGGCAATTGCCCAGGGCGCCGCCGTCAGAGGTATGGACGGCGCTTGGTGGTGCACCATGATCAAGGTTCCCGGGGAAGACCTGCCGCGGCTGTGCATTATGGAAAAGTCCTTTCCCGGCAGCGTGGTCGTCAACCGCCTGGGCAAGCGCGTCGCCAACGAATCGATGAATTACCAGAAGTACGTGCAGGAATGTTTTAAAGCCCAGCAACAAGGTATACCGGTAGAGGAGCTGTGGCATGTGTTTGACGCCCGCTTCCGCGCCAACTACCTGGTCGGACCGCTGATGACCAGCAAGATGATGCCGGATCGCTTCCTGCCCAAGCGCTTCTTTTCCGACACCTACCTCACCATTGCCGATAGCGTTGCAGCGCTGGCGGACAAAGTGGGCTTGGATAAAGCAGGGCTGACGGCAACCATCAACGATATGAACGAGTACGCGCGCACCGGCGAGGATAAGGAATTCCAGCGCGGCAGCTTTGCCTATGACCGCTATTACGGCGACCCCACGGTGGAGCCCAACAACTGCCTGGCCCCCATGGAGCAGGCGCCCTACTATGCCACCCGTCTCTACCTGGGTGATTTCGGCACCAGCGGCGGCCTGGTGACGAATACCGACGGCCAGGTCCTGAAGCAGGACGGCAGCGTTATCGAGGGCCTGTACGCCGCCGGCAACTGCAGCGCGCCGGCACTACCGACCTACCCCGGACCGGGGGGCACCCTCGGCCCGGCAATGACCTTTGCCTACCAGGCGGCCAAACATATCAATCAGTACGCTGACCAGGACGACAACGCTTTACAGTCCTAAAACACAGCAATAATAGTCGGTGACACCAGGTTTGCTCGAACAAACATGCTTCATCACAGCAATAAATCGGCAAACCCAGACAATTGGACAGGAGCGTTCTGTCTGACATAAATGTTCTACAAAAAAAGTAAGTAACAAGCTTGTTCTCAATTCCGAGCGGCAAGTTTTCACACTAACGGTCAGAACCTGGAGCTGCGCTATCGCTCCCCGGGAATTCTATGACCAACTAATGATCGATACCTTTGGGGGGTACATCATGAACACAAGAAATATTCCATTTA
>CBDUUA010000437.1:0-2643 GCA_965370135.1 uncultured Cellvibrionales bacterium | reverse complement strand
ACCCCATTCGAGCGTGTAGCAATTGGGGTCAAGCAATTGGGGTCAGGTCTTTGAATTATGATTTTCATTCTGCTAGTCTCGGTGAATGAATATTGCCGGGAACCCTTAATCTATGGCCAGACCTTTGCGATTGGAATTTGAGGGCGCGCTTTATCATGTTACTTCGCGTGGTGATCGCCAGGAGGATATCTATGAAGATGCTGCCGATAGGAGCGCGTTTTTATCGGTTCTGGAAAGTGTGTGCGATACCTATAACTGGGTATGCCATGCGTATTGTTTAATGGGTAACCACTACCATCTACTCATTGAAACACCGGATGCGAACCTGTCGAGAGGCATGCGCCAACTCAATGGCGTTTATACACAAACATTCAACCGCTCTCATGGTCGTGCTGGCCACGTCTTCCAGGGTCGGTATAAGGCCATCCTGGTGGAAAAAGAAAGTTACCTGCTGGAACTGGCGCGTTACATTGTCCTGAATCCCGTGCGTGCCGGCCTGGCTCGCACGGCAAGAGACTGGCCGTGGAGCAGCTATCGAGCGACCGTGGGCCACGGTGAAGGGCCGGATTGTTTGAATGTCGAATGGCTGCTGGCGACCTTTGGTAAAAGAAGATCGGTGGCAATTGAGCGGTATAAAAAGTTTGTTTCAGAGGGTAGTGGCCTGCCGTCGCCATGGACATTGATACGCAATCAGGTTTATTTGGGTGACGAGCAATTTGTCGAGAAGATGCAATCACTCATTGATGGAGACAAGGAGCTGAGTGAAGTACCGTCATCACAAAGGCGCCCTGTGCCGAAAGCACTGGGTTGCTATGAGGCATCGTGTCGAGATCGAAATTTAGCGATTTGTGGAGCTTACCGGAGTGGTGGGTACACCTTGAAGGAAATAGGAGATCACTTCGGTTTGCATTATTCATCAGTGAGTGGAATCATCAAGAATCATAAATCAAAGACCTGACCCCAAAAATATGACCCCAAAAATATTTCTCTTTGCGCGCTAATATTAAATAATCGTATAGAAAACTACATATTGATAGTATTCAAGCCTACTCGCCACAACATGCGGTATTATCGCTGCGCTTGACGTTTATCGAATATAGACGTTTATCGAAATCCAAACACTCTCCGTTCCACGGGCCGCGTCACCTTAGTCAGTAACGGCGTTGTTGGCAGCGCCTGTGAACGCTGCTTCGATTTGCTCCTGGTACGATAAATCAAGGCAAACAATCAGGATGCCGAGTATTGACCGGCTTCGCTGATACATCTGACATGACTATTAAATAGGCAGGTATTGATTATGGCTAAAGTAGCAGTGAATAAGGACTACCTCAGTCGACCCGATTGTAAGGACCTGGATCATATTCCGGGCAGTGACGGCATCCCCTATTTCGGCAACAGTTTGAGCACCATATGGGGGCTGCAAAAGCTGTTTAAAAAACACCATGAAAAATGGGGCGACGTGTCGCGGCTCAAGATGTTGCACCAGCGCGGCTTGTTGATCTCCGGGGCCGATACCCTGCAGAAAATCCTGCTGGATTCTGATAAAAATTTCTCCACTGAAATGGGATTTGCCGAGTCTATCGGCCAATTCTACAAGGGTGGCATCTTGATGAAGGACTTTGACGAACACCGGGTCCTGCGTCGCATGATGCAAACCGCCTTCAAGACCACCGCCATGAAAAATTATGTCGCGATCATGAACCCCATCATACAAAAAAATATCGAGCAGTGGGATGGTATCGAGAACTTTCAATTTTCCCCCCACATCAAGGAGACGCTGCTGGAAATTGGCGCCAAAGTGTTTATCGGGGTCGAATTGGGCGAGGAAGCCGCGCGCATAAACCAGGCTTTTATGGATATCAATGACGGTCTGATGGGGCAAATTCGCAAGGAGATTCCAGGCACCAAATACAAACGGGGAAAAAGGGGCGAGCGCTATCTGCGGGAGTACTTCGCGGCGGAGATACCCAAGCGGCGCGGCACAGACCGGCCCGATGCGTTTTCTTATATCTGTAACGCAAAGATGGAAAACGGCGAATACTACCCGGATGACCTGCTTATTCCCCAAGGCTCGTTCCTGCTGTTTGCCGCCCACGACACCACCACCAGTGTGCTGAACCACCTGGTTTACTATACCGCCATCCACCCGGAGTGGCAGCAACGCATACGCGAAGAGTCGCTGGCCCTGGGCAAGGATTATCTGGACTATGAAGACCTGGATAAAATGGTGGTCACAGACATGGTATTCAAAGAGACGCTGCGTATGCGACCTTCGGTACCCTTGTTTGCCCGGCGCACCATCAACGAGTGCGAAATTGCCGGGCACCGCATTCCCGCTGACACCATGATCTGGATGGGGCCTCTGCAACAGCACTTCGACGAACGATTCTGGACCGATCCAGAGACCTTTGACCCGGACCGGTTTTCCCCCGAGCGCGCCGAGTTCAAGAATCATTCCTTCTGCTACCACCCCTTTGGCGGCGGCGCACATAAGTGCATAGGCATGCATTTTGCCGCCATGCTCACCAAGACCTTTATGCACCAACTGGTACTCAAATACGAGTACAGCCTGCCGGAGAATTTTACGCCTCGTTTCGAGTGGGTGCCGCTGCCGAAACCCGCGAAACTGCCGGTTCAGTGGCA
>CBDUUA010000436.1:0-2647 GCA_965370135.1 uncultured Cellvibrionales bacterium | reverse complement strand
CAATCACCGATGACACTCACCTTGATACACAGCTCTAATTATTACCACTAACCCCCTTTATTTCAGGAGAAAACCATGTCAAGAAAGCTTCCTCTTTCAGGCATACGGGTTGCCAACTTCGGCTGGGGCTGGCTGGGGCCAGTGGCGGGACAAACATTGAGTCGACTGGGCGCGGAGGTTTATAAAATAGAATCCTATGTGCGCGTCGATATCAACCGCACCATCCCACCCTTTGCCAAGGGCCACGAAAAAGACCCCAACTGCAGCATACAAAATCACGCCGCCTGGTCGGGTAACGGCAGTGTCACCATCAACCTGAAGAAACCCGAGGGCCAGCAACTGGCGCGGGAGCTGGCGGGCCAGTGTGATCTGGTGCTGGAGAATTTCGGCCCCGGGGTGATGAAAAAACTCAACCTGGATTACCAGCAACTCAAGGCGGTGAACCCCAACAGCCTGTTGATCTCGATGCCGGCGGCGGGACTGATCGGCGCGCTGAAAAATGTACGCACCTACGGCATGAGCCTGAGCAGTATTACCGGACTCGACAGTATCACCGGTTATACAGGTGGCCCGCCGATTCCGATGGAGAACGCCTACGCCGACCCCCTTGGCGGCATCATCGGCGCTTTTGCCGCGGTGCTGGCGCTAAACTATCGCAAACGCAACGGCAGAGGCCAGCACATCGACTTCTCGCAACAGGAAGGCGTCATGCAGCTGATGGGACCGGCCTTTATGGATCTTGCGTTCAATGGCCGGGTGGCCGGCCCCAGGAGCAATTTGCACCCGCAGGATGCCGCCGCACCCCACGGCGTTTTCCCCTGCCAGGGTGAGGATCGCTGGATCAGTATCGCCGTTGCCAATGACACCGAGTGGGCAAATCTGGTCACCGCCATGGGCGCTCCTGAATGGGCGTGCGGCTCGCAGTTCGAGACACTACAGGGCCGCCTCGACAACATCGAGTCGCTGCACAGTGAACTGTCCGATTGGACCCGACCACAAGACGACTATGCCCTGGCTGAAACCCTGCAAAAAGCCGGCGTTGCCGCGGCGCCAGTATTGAATATCGGCGACCTGCTCAGTGATCCTCACTACCAGGCGCGCAATACCTTTGTCGAAGTTGAGCATCCGCTGGGGTTCAAAGAGACCGTCTACGGCAACTATGTAAAAACCCATCACGCCGAGGCGCCGCTGGCTACCGGGCCGGTCATGGGCCAGGACAACGAGCATGTTTTCAAAGGCCTGTTACAGATGCCGGAGAGCCGGTATGAGCAACTGGTAGCCGACCAGGTTATTTTTTAGCTCTTCTTTTAGGTCATCTTGTAGGTCAGGAGTACGTCACTATCAAGGCACCTCCACTCTAATCAAAGGGTTATAGGCAAATGGCCGTTTAGTGCAATTCGGTCGTTGAGCGAATATGCTCGCAGGGAGTTGGGTGCTCAAACTCGGCAATCGTTGTCCTTCGGCGCCACCGGAGGACACAATCATAATTCAAAGACCTGAGCGCATGGGTAGCCGTCCCCAATTCCGACGTGGTTTGGGCTGCATGTAGGTTGGTGCTGAGGTACGAAGCCCAACCTACACATCTCTCATTAGCAATAGTATTCTAAACAGTCCGGCTCCCTGTCGGTGGGCATATTCATTTAACGTCCCATATTGGCACAAGCCAACGCTCACGGTGTTCGACCACAAGCCGAAATCCTATTTGGCTCTACGACTGCTGTGGGCCGATAGCCAACATTGTGGTGCGGCAGCATAGGTCTGCGATTGCCGAGAACACCAAATCAATTTACCTGCAGAACGGGAATGCGCCCGATGAAAGTGGCGTTGAGTTCTTGGCCTCGGCTCCCGGTGAGGGTAAGATATAGACCACAAAATCGGGCAAGGCTCAGAGGTGCACCATGGCAACACAAGAACCGCGTTTGGAAGACATCCCCAGCAGTGAATTGCGCTGGGTAGGTAAACAGGTCCAGCGTATAGAAGACCCCGAGTTGGTCACCGGGCGCACCGAGTTTATCGATAATGTGACGCTGCCCGGCATGCTCCACTGCGCCATTTATCACAGCCCCCACGCCCACGCACGCATTGTAAGTATCGACACCAGCGCGGCGGAAAAACTGCCCGGTGTTGCCGCCGTCATCACCGGCAAAGACATTCTCGACTGGACTGAACCCTCCGGCGGCTTTCCCGAGGGCACCGGCGCTTACTGCATGGCGACCGACAAGGCCAGCTATGTGGGCGAGCCGATAGCCGCAGTCGCCGCCAGCAGCCGCCACATCGCCGAAGACGCCCTCGAACTGATCGATATCGAATTCGAAGCCCTGGCGCCGGTGGTCGATACCTTCAAAGCCATGGAAGCGGACAGCCCCCTGGTGATCGAAGCCATGGGCAGCAATATTGCCCTGCAGAGAACATTCACCTGGGGAGAAGTCGACCAGGCCTTCGCCGATGCCGACCATGTATTTAAAGACAAGTTTCGCTGGAACCGGGTCGGGGCCAACCCCATGGAAACCTTCGGCTGCATCTGCCAGTGGGACCCGCTGAAAAATGATCTCACCGTCCGCGGCAGTATCCAGTCGCCTCGGCTTACCGGCCTCGCCACCGCCGGGGTATTACGACTCCCCTCCAACAAGGTTCGCCTGATCAGCCA
>CBDUUA010000435.1:0-2647 GCA_965370135.1 uncultured Cellvibrionales bacterium | reverse complement strand
GCGGCTTCGCCGTCGCGGGTGAAGATGCAGCTGCCGTTGCCGTATTCGTGGGCGTCGATTAGCGCCATCGCTTGCTGCAAGGAGTCAACCCGCAGCACGCAGAGCACCGGACCAAAGATCTCCTCCCGGTAGATCGCCATATCGGTTTTGACCTGGTCGAAAAGGCAGCCACCCAGGAAATAACCGCTCTCACAGCCATCGATTTTCAATTGGCGGCCATCGACTACCAGCTCCGCGCCCTCTGACACGCCGGCATCGACATAGCCCTTGACCTTGTCGCGATGCGGGCCAGTCACCAGTGGGCCCATATCATTGCTGTTATCGCTGCCGGGGCCGACTTTCATGGCGCCCAATGCTTTTTTGAGCCCGGCAACCAGGGTATCGGCGGTATCCTCACCGACGGCAACGGCGACGGATATGGCCATACAGCGCTCTCCGCAAGAGCCGTAGGCTGCGCCCATCAAGGCACTGACGGCGTTGTCCATATCTGCATCGGGCATGATGACGGCGTGGTTCTTGGCGCCTCCCAGGGCTTGTACGCGTTTACCCGCGGCGCTGCCGGCACGGTAAATGTACTCGGCGATAGGAGTCGATCCGACAAAACTGACGGCCTCGATGCGCGTATCGGTGAGCAGGGTATCCACGGCTTCTTTGTCGCCGTTGACAACATTGAGCACCCCGGGTGGCAGTCCCGCCTGTAGCGCCAGTTGTGCGATAGCCATTGGCGCACTGGGGTCGCGCTCTGATGGCTTGAGGATAAAGCAATTGCCACAGGCAACCGCGATGGGCCACATCCACAGGGGCACCATGGCCGGGAAGTTGAAGGGCGTAATGCCGGCGACCACTCCGAGTGGCTGGAACTCGCTCCAGCAATCGATGGCCGGTGCAATATTGGCGCTGTGTTCGCCCTTGAGTAATTCGGGCGCGCCGCAAGCGTACTCCAGGTTTTCGATGCCGCGTTGGAGCTCCCCCGCGGCATCGTGCAATACCTTGCCGTGCTCCCCGGTAATCATGGCGCAAATGTCGTCGGCATTTGCCTGCAGCAGTTGCACCATCTCGAACAGAATGCGGGCGCGTTTGATCGGCGGTGTATGGCGCCACTGGGGGTAAGCTGCCTGTGCGTCGGCGATGGCTTGTGCTACCGTCGCCTTGCCGGCAAGGGCGACCTGTTTGCTGACTTGCCCGGTGGCCGGGTTGTATACCGCCTGGGTGCGGGCGGTATCCATGATAGTCTTGCCGCCGATGAGGTGGCCGACGATGGCCGGATTTTCTGTTGGTGTCATGAAGCTTGCCTTATCAATTCTTTATTAATCGCTGCCGAAAGTCGCGGCATTATAGTTGAGGTTAGTAGTGCTTAGATCAATCCAGCTCGCCGATGGCGTCGCCCAGCGCATTGACCAGGGCGTCGATTTCCGAACGCTCGGAGATAAAGGGCGGCGCCAGTTGCAGGGTATCGCCGCCATAGCGTACATAAAAGCCTTTTTGCCAGCATTTCATGGCGATCTCAAGCGGCCGTCGGGCGGGTTCGCCGGGAAATGGCTCGATGGTAAAGCCGGCGGCAAGGCCATAATTTCGGATATCGGTGACGTACTTGCAGCCCTTGAGTCCATGCACGGCATTTTCAAAATATGGCGCCAGTAGTCGCACCCGCTCAAGCATGTTTTCCTTCACCAGCAAATCCAGGGTGGCGAGGCCGGCGGCACAGGCCACCGGGTGGGCCGAGTAGGTATAGCCGTGGGGAAATTCCACCATGTACTCCGGACTATCGGTGCTCATGAAAGTCTCATAGATTTCCGAACTGGCGATCACCGCGCCCATGGGCTGGGTGCCGTTGGTCAGTTGCTTGGCGACATTCATGATGTCGGGGGTCACGCCGAACTCCTCGGCCCCGGTCATGGAGCCGGTGCGGCCAAAGCCGGTAATGACTTCGTCAAAGATCAGCAAGATATCGTGTTGGCTACAGATGTCGCGGAGGCGTAGCAGATAGCCCACGGGCGGCACGATGACGCCGGCGGATCCGCAGAAGGGCTCGACGATCACGGCTGCGATAGTGGAGGCATCGTGCAGTGTGACCAGTTCTTCAAGCTCGTCTGCCAGCTGGGCACCGTGCTCGGGCAACCCGTGGCTGAAGGCATTTTCCACAAGCAAGGTGTGGGGCAGGTGGTCGGCATCGAGGGCCTGGCCAAACAGCTTGCGGTTGGGTCCAATGCCACCGACACTGATGCCGGCAAAATTGACGCCGTGGTAGCCCCTGCAGCGGCCAATCAAGCGTGTTTTAGATCCCTGGCCCTTGAGCCGCCAGTAGGCACGGGCCATTTTAAGTGAGGTGTCGGCGCACTCGGAGCCGGAGTCGGTAAAGAACACATGGTCGAGCTTCGCCGGAGTTAACTCGCGAATACGCTGGGCTAGCTTGAAGGCGCCAGGGTGGCCAAACTGGAAGGCGGGTGAGTAATCCAGGGTGGCGATCTGCTTGCTGACGGCCTCGACAATTTCCTGTCGTCCATGGCCCAGACCGCAGGTCCAGAGCCCCGACAGGCCATCGAAGATCCTGCGGCCATCGGCATCGATGTACCAGGGCCCCTCGGCGGCGATAATGATACGTGGGTCCCGTTTAAACTGCCGGTTGCCGGTGAAGGGCATCCAGTGC
>CBDUUA010000434.1:0-2659 GCA_965370135.1 uncultured Cellvibrionales bacterium | reverse complement strand
TTAAATACACAGGTAAACACGGTTCATGGGAGGGAGAAAACCACTTTATGCAGCAAGAAATGATCACCTTTGTTAACCATAAAGCCGGCAACAGCCCCATCTTCTTCGGTGGCGATTTTAATTGCAGTATCGCCAATGCCAGCAATGGTGTCGACGAAGATTTTGCCGCAAGTTGCCAGTTGTGGCTGGACGATAGCTTTGTTGATGCCGCGGCCGATCAGTCACCTTGTACTTATTGTGCTAATGAGAACCTGATTCTTATCGATGCAGGTAGTAGCGGCAGCTGGCTGCTCGACCATGTATTTGTGAAGAATCTGGCAACTGCCGATGAAATACGAGTCGAGCGCGTGTTCGACGACACCGTGGCAATAGAATCACAGATACCCGTGTCTGAACTCAAGCCGGAAGATTCACCGAAGCTAACCCATCCCTCCGACCACTTTGGGATTGAACTGGACATACCACTACCGTAAACCGGCATGGCCTGCGGTAAAGGCAGGCCATTGCAGGGCTGCGGCTAAGGCACTATGGCTGCTAATTCCATTCGGCAATTGGCACAACCATTCGCCACAACATGGATGTAGGTATTTAGAGCTTATATTTAGAATCAAGATTTTAAGTGGCTTAAAAGTGTCCGACACCCAGCAACGCCAGGGTCTTGCGGTCGGGAAACCCATCCCCTACCAGAGCTTCGCTCAACTGAAAATCCCGCAGCGCCACGCGGGTGGCGGGGCCGAGTATTCCGTCGGGCTTGCCGCTATCAAAGCCCTTGGCCAACAGCAACTCCTGCATTTGTATAACGTCACTGCGGCGCAGCCGAGGCTGGTCATCGGGTATGGTTTGAATCAACTCACCGGCACCCGCGATTCGGTCTGCCAGATGCCCCACCGACAGCGCGTAGCTGGTGGAGCGATTCCAGCGCATGATCACGCCAAAATTATGGTAGACCAGAAACGCCGGCCCCCGGTGGCCGGCAGGCATGATCAGTCTCGCATCCATCCCGGAAACCACCGGTAGCAAGCCGCCATTTGCCTGACGCAGCCCCAGCGCTCGCCAATCATCGAGCGAACGTTTTTGGGGCGTTTGCGCAAAATCAAAGTCTGTCGGCAAGATCACCTCCCTACCCCAGCGCTGCTCCCGCTCCCAGCCCAATTGACTGAGAAAATTAGCGGCCGACGCCAGTGCATCGCGACGGCTACTCCACAGGTCAATCTTGCCGTCGCCATCACCGTCAATGGCGTAGCGAACATAGCTGGAGGGCATAAATTGGGTATGCCCCACGGCGCCGGCCCAGGAGCCTTTCATCTGCTCTACATCCAGCTCTTCTCGCTCCAACAGTTTCAGGGCCAGTAAGAACTCAGCGGTAAAAAATTGACTGCGACGCGGATCACAGGCCAGGGTTGCAAGGGAATCCAGGGTCGGCATAGTGCCCAGATAAGAGCCAAAATTGGTTTCCAGCCCCCAAAAAGACAGCAGGTACGACCCGGGCACGCCATACTGGCGAGTCAGCTCGCCCAAAAAGTTGCCGAGTTCGGCATAAAGGGCGCGTCCCTTGTCTACCCGGCCTTGAGTGACTCGCTTGCCAAAGTAATCCGCAAACGACTGGGTAAACTCGGGCTGGGATCGATCCAACTCGATCACCCGCGCCTGGTACTGGAGCGATGGAATAACCTCGTCCACCGTTGTTACGGAGACACCGTCAGCCGTTGCCTGCTGTTGCAGCCGTGTCAAACACTGTTCGAACTCAGCGGGATCAGCGGGATCAGCGCTTGTAGCGCCACAGAAAAGACCAAGAAAAATGACACTACAAAACCGAAGGCGCAAGGTAAGTTCCTTTTGATTGATACTGATGATAGCTACTGGTGATAGATACCGGAGATAGAAGTCGAAAATAAATACTAAAAACAGAAGCAGGCTGTTGTTTCGCCCATCATTGTAGTCCGTGATTGTAGTACGTGTTGCCTGCCGTTAACACCCGCTCGAAGAAAGGTCGACCATCGAGGTCAATCCACAAAGGTGCCGTCTTTCCGGGGGACAAACCAGGGCTGGGAGTACCAGTAATAGCGATCGGGCTGCGCCCTGCTCGGCGCGGTACAATTTACCCGGGAGCGCCCAATAGGCAGAGCCTGGGTCAGCGTTACTGTCACCGCGTTATGGTCAGTCGAAACCGGCAGGGTTTCATTACCAAAATAGCAGCGCAGTTGGGCTGCGAGCACATCATCCCCGGTAAAGGTGAAGGAGTATCCAGCGGGGTCTACCGAGCTTGTGGTGGAGGTCACGGGCAAGGCGAGACTATTGATCTTGACCTTGAGAGTATCGAGATTGGCATAGATACCGGCTGCGGGAAACCGTGGCAACGCCGTGAAGTCGCTGCCACTATAAATCCCACCGGATTGCTGACCAAAACCGACAAACCCCAGCCGGGCAATCAAGCGCTGGATATCACCATTGTACTCTCCGTAGGGATACGCCAGGTACTGCAAGCTGTAGCCAAGCTCGTGTTGCAACATGGATTCCGCCTGGCGAATATCCTGCTCAATCCTGCCAAGCCAATCCGATCGGCTTTCATCTGCATTGCGCTCGAGTAAATGGCGGTGGTGTGAAGTGTGATTGGCAAATCGAGCACCACCTTGTTCCATTTCAGCCAGCTGTTGCCAGC
>CBDUUA010000433.1:0-2664 GCA_965370135.1 uncultured Cellvibrionales bacterium | reverse complement strand
TCGAGAAACCATGCAGCGGTTTACCATTCACCCAATGGGTGCAGACACAATGATGAAATTTGTTAGCCAATTCAAAGCCTTGATTCGAAATACAGCATTCAACTGCGGAATCTAGGATGATGCAATACTGGCTTCTGAACGACTCGCAGCAGGATGCTGGCTTTGCCCGCGCAGTGCCCGACCTCGAGGCAGCCCTGGGACTTAGGGGTGAGCGGGTGAGCGGCGATGATCTGAGCAACTGCAAGGTAGACGCGCTTGAGCTTGTTGGCAGGCGCTATTTTGTCAAACACTACCGCGCCCTAAAGCCCAGCCTGCGCCATTTTATCGGCGCTTCCAGAGTGCGTACCGAGTGGAATAACCTGCAGTATTTCAACAGTCTGAATATCCCGACGCCAGATCCGGTGGCCATGGGTGAGCGCCGGCAATGGGGTGTTTTTCGCGAGGGCATATTGGTTACCGCTGAAGTGCCCAACGCCCTGGATCTGGAACAGTTGGCCATTACTCGCAATAGCTACTTGCATGATCGCAACTGGTTTGACTGCCTGTGCCGTGAGCTGGCGATACCGCTGCGCCGATTGCACGATACCGCCTTTACCCACAATGATCTCAACTGGCGCAATGTGCTGCTGACACTGGAGCCCACACTCAAGGTATATTTTTTCGACTGTCCCACCGGGCGTCGTTGGCCATGGCCGTTTCTGCCCTTTCGCATAGCCAAGGATTTGACCCATCTGGATAAACTGGGGCGCCTGTATCTCAGTCGTAGTCAGCGCCTGCGTTTTTACCTGACTTACGCCGGTCACACCAGGCTCGACGACAAGGATAAGCGCTTGCTGCGTCGTGTTTTGCAGCGCGATGTTAAGCCTATTTATTTGCCGCAATGGATGCGAGATGCGAAGCTGGACAAATCCTGAACCGGAGTCATTGCCATGTCATCAACTATTTCTTCAACTACGTCATCAACTACCTCATCAAGTACCTCATCAAGTACGTCAACGCATCCGTCATTGGCAGGCACAATTAGCGGTTGTCGCATCCTGGTCACCGGTCCGACCGGGCAAGTGGCGAGGCCGGTGGTGGCCAGTCTGGCAAAAAACAATGAGGTGTTTGCGCTGGCCCGTTTTAGCAAGCCCGGAGATGAACAGGGTATCAAAGCGCTGGGAGCGATCCCCATCAAGGCAGATCTGGCCCGCGATGAGCTGTCCGGATTGCCGGGGGATCTCGATTACGCACTCAACTATGCGGTGGTGAAAACCGGTGACTTTGACTACGACCTGGCTGCCAATGCTGAGGGCGCCGGTCGTTTGATGATGGCTTGTCGCGAGGTGCGGGCTTTTGTGCATTTCTCATCCGCTGCGGTCTATCAGTACGGCGGCCATAAGCCGCGGTTGGAATCCGACCCCCTCGGTGACAACCATCGAGCGATGTTTCCCACCTACAGCATCAGCAAGATTGCGGCGGAGACCGTGGTGCGCTTTGTTGCGCACCAGTTTGAAATCCCGACCACTATCGCCCGACTCAGCGTACCCTATGGCAATAATGGCGGCTGGCCATATTTTCATCTATTGATGATGCAGCAGGGCATTGCCATCGATCTGCACCCGGATCGGCCCAACGACTATAACCTGCTGCATGAGACAGACTACATCGACAAGATACCGGCGCTGTGCGCAGCGGCCACTACCGGGGTGACAACCTTGAATTTTGGCGGCTCCGAACAAGTCAGTATCGAACAGTGGTGCGAGTACCTGAGCGAGCTGACGGGGCTACAGCCGGTGTTCAAGGACAAGCCCCAGGCCTTTGGTAGCCTGGCCATTGATACCACTCGCATGCACGAACTTATCGGGCCGACCGCGATGCCCTGGAAGCAAGGGGTTCTCAGCATGGTGAGAAGCCTGGCGCCGGAGTTGTTGCAGCCGGAGTATCGCTAAAGCGGTGGGCGCTGAGCCCATGTTGTTGAAGTTAGTCAAATAGTTGTTGAAGTCGGTCAAATAGTTGTTGAAGCGGTTCACAGTAATGCAAACAAAACCCATGCCGGGTTCATTGCCCATGGCAATCATGTCGGTGCTGTCTACACTAGCTAGTCCCAGCGTAGACCCAAGCACATGAGGCTCCAGACATGATCAAACGATTCCTTTGCGCCACCTTCGGCCATATGTTCCACTACAACAGCGACAGCAGCATATCCTGCACGATTTGTGGGGAGAGTGGCGAGTGCTGCGAGTCACAGTAGGCCCCTCGCGCCTATGGAGTAAGACCTGAATGGCACTGACTTAAGCAAATTTTCTCTGTAGGGCGGAATTTATTCCGCCAATACCCATTGCTGTAGCATTGATTTGGCAGAATAAATTCCGCCCTACATATACATCCCGAATCCAATAGCGGCCTTCCTGTGGCGCTTAAGTTAGCGCCATTCGAGTAAGACCTGATAATTTTCCTGAGCCGGCACCCATTAATGGGCGCCGGCTTTTTGGTTTCAGCGCCTGGCCACTGTCTCCGAGGCACCGCCCTGCTCTAGCCATCGCTTGAAGCCACCCCCAATATGGCAGGCGTTGACCAGTCCCATCAGCTGTGCAGTTTGGGTGGCCAGCGCCGAGCGCCACCCCAGGTTGCAGTAGAAAATATAGCGAGTATCGGCACTGAAGATATCACCGCGAAAATAAG
>CBDUUA010000432.1:0-2683 GCA_965370135.1 uncultured Cellvibrionales bacterium | reverse complement strand
GCGCACCGGCTGCCCCATGTGCCGGCCGGGCACAAATGTGGCAGGCTGCACGGCCACACCTTCTATGTTCGTATTCATATCGAGGGAGAGGTCGACGATCACAGTGGCTGGGTCATGGACTTCGGGGATATCAAAGCTCACTTCGAGCCGCTTTACCGGCAGCTGGATCACTACTACCTCAATGAAATCGAGGGCCTGGAAAATCCTACCAGCGAGGTACTGGCACGCTGGATCTGGCAGCGATTGAAGCCAAAGCTGGATCTTTTGAGCAAGATCGAAATCCGGGAAACCTGCACCTGCGCTTGCATCTATCGCGGCGACTAGTGCAGTACTCCCTGCAGCGATAGTGCCTACTAGCGCCTGAACCCCCATAAACCTTGAAATAATTTTGCTGGTTCACCTTGACAGTTTATGCACACATGCAGATGTAAACCTGGATCACTCCGAATTGGGGCTAGGCACAAGCGTAGTGCACACTGAAATAAGCACCCTAACTATTTGTTTTATAACGTTTATTGCGACTATCGCCTATTATTCAAGCAGAATGTATGCACAGCCGGTAGAGGCCAGTTAAACACGGCCAGTCGACACATTATCCCCAGAGTTATCCACAGGTTTTATGCCCAGGAAATGACCGATATCACTGATCGACTTTACCATCGCGTAGCCGGCAGCTGAGCCGGCAAGGTCTCGTATAAAGCTGCCGTCGAATTTCAGGTAATCTACCGGCAGCGCTTCAAGATAAGCATAAGACGACATTTGCGCACCAACATCATCAAGGGCAAAACGGCAACCAAGCTGTTTGACTTCCTCGATAAAGCCGCCGGTGAGAGCAAGATTGTCGATGGCCGATGTCTCTGTAATTTCAAAGCACAGCCTTGAGGTGTCTACACCCGAGGCAACAATCTCTTCGAAGACGAAATGGAGAAACCCCTCGTCATTCAATGAGTATCCCGATAAATTAACCGCAAGCCCACCGATTTTGGCGAGGGCGCGAGGATTCTCTGTCATCCATTGCAACGAAGCCCGCACCAGCCACCGGTCGATCGACGGCATCTGTCCAGAGGCCTGAGCAGCCCGGATAAGCGCTGCCGGCACCGGCCGTGTTTCACCGTCGGTTGCCACGCTAAGCAAGATCTCGTGATGCTGGTGATCATCACCCGAGTCCAGTGCCGCTATCTTTTGAATTCTGAGGCTAAACGCATTGTTCTCCAGCAGTCCGCCGATACGCGTCGACCACTCCACAAGGGATTTTCCGGTTTTTATCGCCGAGCCTGATTCGGCAGAGACAGGAGCCTGATCACGACAAGATATTTTGCATGCACTGTAGACGCTCTGGATCATCCCAAGCACACCCTGGTCAAAGGCCGGCATCTCCTCCCTGAGAATAAAAACCATGCGCCTGCTCATCAGCTGCGAAACCAGTTCCTGTAGCAGGAATGTCTTTGATTCCTTGCCTCGCTCATCGACGAAAACGAGACTACTGAGATCGTCCGCGCGCCAGGCCAATATGAGTCGCTGCGCGGCCGGTGTATCCGGCGCGAGCAGCAAACCGGCACCAATTTCCATGTCTTGCAGCTGGCGCAACCATATTGTCCTGCGAACGGCACTCGACTTATCCGTTTCCTGCCAAGTTTCTGCCGGCTCCTCCATGGTCGGGACAGCTGGCTCCAGATGATCGAGTTGCAGCAGTGCCACGGCGCTAGCTGCATCAAGCTGGTTCAACAGCAGCCGACCCAGCTCGTCCACACCACCATAGCCGGCGAAGGTACGAGGACCGCCCTCCCTGATACCGAGTTGAAGCACCTCAATCACCACCTGCACGCGAGCCAGGTAATCCCTCGAATCTGAGCCATTGCTACTGCGCTTGCGCGAGCGCAGTAGACCGAGCAGCTGCCCCAGCACTGCGGTATAGGTTTTCCACGCATCGGAGTCACTGCCCTGCTCCAATAGCACCAGAACCAGCAGCTTGCGCCAACCCAAGTCGACCAAATGTTTGAACACCGATGCTACCCGGCGCCCCCCGGTCAGACGTAGCAGCTCATTGCTCACCTCGCTGCGCGCAAATGCAAGCTTTTGCTGGCCCTGGCACGCCACCTGCACTCGCTGCAGATTGCGCAAAAAAGCCTGGTTCTGCTTGTCTACCAGACCGTTAACCTGCCTGAGTATCGATTCGAAGGTCGCAACATTGCAGTCCTTGTTCGCCAGGATCTGTTCGACAAAATTGTCTATTGTATCTTGCAGGCCGCCGCTACCCGGCCCCCGGCCACAACTCAAAGTCGCGAGCTGGTTCACCAGCTCGCGTACCGGGTGCTTGCGATCCGCCAACAATGAAGCATCTTTCAGCATCGCCTTCAGCATCGCCTTCAACAACGGCAGCCTCAACTTCTGCATGGCAGGGCGCAGCGCGGGGGACAAGTTCTTATGCTTCAAGACATACTCAAAAATGGAGTCGGTCAGGTCAATCGACAGACTCTGCTCCGGCGTCAGGCAGCGCGCCTCCGGGTAGTTACTCTGCAAGCGGTCGGCAATCCACCCGGCGAGAGTGGACTCGAATGGTAGCGCCTGCTCTGGATCTGCCGCCGCGGCGTCCAGATCCGCCAGCAACTGCTCGAGGGCAACCGGGGATGGGCCAGCGACGCTCTGTCCGGACGGCGGCAGCTGCCCCAAATGGTTCAGCTTG
>CBDUUA010000431.1:0-2690 GCA_965370135.1 uncultured Cellvibrionales bacterium | reverse complement strand
TCGGTGCTGGCGGCGGCAATCACCCTTGCCCCCATGGCCTTGCCCAACTCCACCGCGGTAATACCGACACCGCCACCGGCGCCGAGCACCAGCAAGGTTTCCCCGGCCTGCAATTCAGCGCGCTGCTTAAGAGCATAGTAGGAGGTGAAATAGGTAATGCCGATGCCCGAAGCCTGACGGTAATCAAGCCCCCTGGGTATTGCCATCACCGAGGCAGCCGGCACCACCAGTCGTTCGCAAAAAGCGCCGGCAACGCCCATGCTGATCACGCCATCGCCGGGGGCAAGGCCTTTCACCTCACTACCCACTGCGCTGACAACGCCGGCACATTCACCACCGGGCACAAAAGGTAGCTCCGGCTTGAACTGGTATTTGCCCTGGATGATCAGTACATCGGGGAAATTCAGGGCGGCAGCTTTCACCTCGATCAATATATCCCCGGGCCCGACTTCGGGTAGATCCCAGTCAGACCTGAGCACCAGGTCTTCCGGTGACCCCAATTTTTCACAGACAACAGCGCGCATAGCGCTTCTCCTTCAGGTTAAACAGGAAAAAATAAACCGGCGATTCCACGCTAGCCAGCCAACTCGATGCCCAGGTTTTTCGCTGCCTTCTCGAGGAATTTGAGGGTCTGCTCAAAGCCACCCTGCAACTCGCGCTCGCCGTCAGTATTCGCTATGCGATCCCAGTTATCGCGAATAGCCTCGGCGGTCAGCTCACCGGGCAGCAAATTGACACCTTCAGTTTCATAAATTTTGGCCACCGAAAAAGTACCGGCGCCGGCAGAGATAATGGTGCGATTGGGGCCGTCTTCACTCACCATGTACAACATGGCAGGGGTCACCGCCTCGGGCTTTAACAGCTCAAAAGCTTGCTCAGGTATCAGGCCTTCGGTCATGCGCGTACCGGCACAGGGGGACAGGGCATTGACCCGAATATTGTTCTTGGCTCCCTCCTGGCACAGGGTATTCATCAAGCCCACTACCGCCATTTTGGCCGCGCCATAATTCGCCTGGCCAAAATTGCCGTAGAGACCGCTGGATGAGGTGGTGACCATAATGCGGCCATAATCCTGCGCTTTCATCTGCTCCCATACCGCCTTGGTGCAGTTGACCGTGCCCATCAGGTGAACCTCCAATACCAGGCGGAAATCCTCCAGGCTGCCTTTGCCAAAGCTCTTGTCCCGCAAAATGCCGGCATTGTTGACCAGGATATCGACCCGACCCCACTCATCCAGGGTTTGTTTAACCATGGCTGCCACTTCATCCATGTTCGCAACATTGGCGCCATTGGCTATCGCCTCGCCACCGGCTGCTTTTATTTCCTCGACCACGGCCAGCGCGGCATCGCTGGACGCGCCGGAGCCGTCTTTGGCACCACCGAGATCGTTGACCACCACTTTAGCGCCGCGCTCAGCCAGCCCAAGGGCGTGACAGCGACCGAGACCCTGGCCGGCGCCGGTTACAATCGCTACTTTTCCATCAAATCGAATATCCATTGCTTACTGTACACTCCTCACTCTTCACTCTTCACTCTTCACTCTTCACTCTTCATACTATCGACAATTCATACCACGGGGCAATGGTTAACACACGTTCGTGTTAATCTGGATCCCTGCGCAGTATCAAGTAAACTATCAAGCAAACTATCAAGCAAACTATCAAGCAAACAGTTGTCATCATATTGAAGCTTGAAGCCAAAATAATAAATGAGGAGAACAACATGGACACTCTACTGCAACAATTCGAACAAATAGTCGGCAGTAACGGCGTATTGACCGGCGAGGATGTCAGCTCCCGCGAGGCGGGCTGGGCCAAAGGCCCCTGTGAAGCCGCCGCCATCCTGCGCCCACGCAATACCGAAGAACTGTCCCGGATACTAAAAATTTGCCACGCAGCCAATCAACCGGTCGTCCCCCAGGGCGGTAAAACCGGCCTGGTGGACGGCGGCATCGCCAGCGCCAATGAAATCGCCATCTCGCTTGAGCGGATGAACCAGATTGAGGAGGTGGATACGACATCGCGGACCATAACCGTGCAGGCCGGGGTACCGCTACAGGCGGTGCAGGAAGCGGCGAATGCTGCGGGTTTTAGCTTTCCGATGGATCTGGGCGCCCGCGGTAGTGCCACCATCGGCGGCAATATCGCCACTAACGCCGGCGGCAATCGGGTGATCCGCCACGGCATGACCCGCAACCTGGTGCTGGGCGTGGAGGCGGTGCTGGCCGACGGCACCGTGATCTCCTCGATGAGCCATGTGATCAAGAACAACGCCGCCTACGATCTCAAACAGCTGTTTATCGGCAGCGAGGGCACACTGGGTATTGTGGCTCGCGCGGTGCTCAAGCTGTCACCGCTGCTAACTAGCGACAATACGGTGCTGGCGGCAACCGACAGTTTCGAGAAAGTGACACAGCTACTCAATTTCATGGATCGGGAACTCGGCGGCCAACTCAGTTCCTTCGAGGTGATGTGGAATAGCTACTTCCAGCTCGTCACCAACGACGGCGAGTACGGCAGAAAGTCACCCATGGATCGCAGCTACCCGTATTACGTTCTGATAGAGACCATGGGCACCGACCAGAGCAAGGACACAGAGCGTTTTGAGTTACTGCTGGAGCAGGTATTCGAGCAGGAGTTGATCGTCGATGCCGTCATCGCCAAATCCCATAAAGAGAGGGATGAATTGTG
>CBDUUA010000430.1:0-2705 GCA_965370135.1 uncultured Cellvibrionales bacterium | reverse complement strand
TATTGCTGAGCCCGGTGGTGTTTCAATTGACCCGTCGCTATTTTTCCGGCGAGGGGTCGTCGGCGGACTCCCAGTCGGGGTAATCTTGATAGAGGTGCCAACAGCGGTTTACTGGTAAAGGTGCCGACAGCGGTTTACTGGTAAAGGTGCCGACAGCGGTTCACTGGTAAATAGTACGAACCCGTCCACTCACCTGGGTCAGTAGTTCATAGGCGATAGTGCCGGCGTGAGCGGCGATCTCGTTAACCGGCAGTCCCTCACCCCAGAGTATCACTTCATCGCCGGGCCGGGCGCCGGGCTGCTCACTCAAATCGACGGTGATGGTGTCCATGGAGACCCGGCCCGCCAGCGGTAGCCGTTGCCCGTTGACCAATACCGGTGTGCCGTTGCCGGCGTGGCGCGGGTAGCCGTCACCGTAGCCCACGGCTACGGTGCCGATGCGTGCAGGCCGGGTGCTGGTCCATATGTGGTTGTAGCCAACGCCCTCGCCGGCGCCAATGTCTCGCACCGCCAGTAGCTCGGAGCGCAGCGTCATCACCGCTTGCAGTGGCGGGCTGGCATGTTCTCCCAGGGGGTGGGCGCCGTAGAGCATAATCCCCGGTCGAATCCAGTCCCGGTGGCAGTCGGGTCGGCGGATGATGGCCGCAGAATTGGCGATGCTCTCGGCGACACTGACTCCGGAGGCCAGGCCTGCGCTTACCCTATCGAAGCACTGTAGTTGCTGTTCGGTGGTGTCGACCTGATCGTCATCGGCACTGGCAAAATGGCTCATCAATATTATTTCGCCGACCGCGGGGGATGCCGCCAGCAACTGGTAGGTGTCGGCAGCCTGTGCGGGAGGCACTCCCAGGCGATGCATACCGGTATCAATTTTCAACCATATCCCGAGGGCGGGGGAGAGCGAACTGCCGGCAATCAGGCGGGCGGTGTCGTGGTCGTGCACCACAATGTCGATGGCGTGGGCGGCGCACTGCTGTAACTGGCTACTGTCGGGCCGGCCACTCATGATCAACAGCCGCTTGCCAATGCCATGTCGGCGCAGTGTCATGGCTTCCTCGAATCGGGCCACGGCAAAACCATCGGCCTGGGCTTCCAGTGCCCGGGCTACCGGCACCATGCCGTGGCCGTAACCGTTGGCTTTGATAACCGCCATGAGGGCACTGTGGGGGGCGAGGCTGCGGGCGATGCGGGCATTGTGCCGCAGGGCCGATAGATTGATAATGGCTTCAACCACAGAAATTAATCCACATTTACAGGGGCACTACTGTAGTGAACTGTTGTAGTGGACTATTGTAGTGGACTAGTACAGTGATGTATAAGTTCGCGTTCTATATCGGTGACGCCAGGTCGTTCCTGGCAAGGTGCGTAACCACAGAAATACCTTACGTATTTCAAGGTTGCGCAACGCAGTCAGGGGCGGCTGGGCGCGCCGAGATGGTGTGTGATACTTGTGCATCACTGTACCAGCACCGGGTTTAGCCATAAGACCGCAATATCCTATACACTTGATGCCCGCTCATTAATCCGGTGGAGGCGGGGCCGCCGTCGACGTCGCTCTCCGCCTTCACAAAAGCAGCCACGGGATTGTTCCAATGCCAGCATCTCTGACCAACAAATTGGTTGTCGCCATTTCCTCCCGGGCGCTGTTCGATCTGAGTGAAAGTCACAAGATCTTCGAAGAGCAGGGTCTCGATGCCTACCGCAACTACCAGATCGAGCGCGAGGATATGGTATTGTCGAAGGGGGATGCCTATGTGTTTGTCGAGAAATTATTGCACATCAACGAATTGCTGGATGAACAGCGGGTCGAGATTATCCTGTTATCCCGCAACAGCGCAGATACCGGTTTGCGGGTGTTCAATTCGGTGCAGCACTATGGTCTGGCGATCAGCCGGGCGGCCTTTTGCAGTGGCGAAAGCCCGTACCGCTATGTCAATGCCTTCGGCAGCCACCTGTTTTTGTCCACCCATGCCGATGATGTGCGTCAGGCGCTGGATATGGGTATAGCCGCGGCGACCCTGTTGCCGTCGCCGGCCGCGGTCAACCGCGGTAAAGAGTTGCGGGTGGCCTTTGATGGGGATGCGGTGCTGTTCTCCGACGAGTCCGAGCAAATCTATCAAAAGGGCGGGCTGGATGCCTTTAGTCGCAATGAGCAGACGGCCGCCAAACTGCCCCTAATGGGTGGTCCCTTCAAGGGTTTTTTGTCCGCCTTACAGCAAATCCAGATGGAATTTGGCGCCAATGATTGTCCCATCCGCACCGCGCTGGTGACGGCGCGCTCTGCACCGGCCCATGAACGGGTAATTCGGACGCTGCGAGCCTGGAATATTCGCATCGACGAGTCGCTGTTTCTCGGTGGTCTCGACAAGGCGGACTTTCTCGCCGCCTTTGGCGCCGACGTGTTTTTTGACGACCAGTTGGATCATTGCGATTCCGCCAGCGAACAGGTGGCCACGGGGCATGTTCCCCACGGTATTTCCAATGCCGCACGGCCAGGTAATAACGATGGCTAGCAAGTGCTCTTATAAGAGAGTCGCATAAAAACATTGTCAGCTTATAGCAAATGGTAATAGACTGTTTTTAGCCGCAATTATTGGCAATTAATAAATGCGGCATTCCAATAACAAAAATAAGTTACTGACCTACCGTTATCGGGCAAGCATCGGAGAATGCTCATGAAACTGCAACAACTCCGCTATATCTGG
>CBDUUA010000429.1:0-2707 GCA_965370135.1 uncultured Cellvibrionales bacterium | reverse complement strand
TGCCGATCATAGCCCGTGATATTGTCGATACACTGATGATGGACCAGGCCCCCGAGGTGTGGGTGGCGATGCCACTCAAGCTTAAAGAAGGCGTCTATCGGGAGATTGAAGCGCGAACCCCCAGGGCCATTCGCAATACGGTTGCAGCGGTAGGCGAAAACATCGAGGAGGTGTTCGACCTGGAGTCCATGCTGTTGGATGCGCTGACCCGCGACCGTAAATTGCTGACCGGTGTCATTGAGAAACTCGGAGCCAACGAGTTCAAGTTCATCGTCAATTCCGGTGCTTATTTTGGCTTTTTGTTCGGCACCGTCCAGATGTTCGTATGGATGGGCTATCAGGCGGCCTGGATCCTGCCCGCAGTCGGCGTACTGGTAGGCACAGTCACCAATTATCTCGCTATCCATATGGTTTTTGAGCCGGTCAAGCCGGTACCGATAGGCCCTTTACGGATCTTCGGCAAGACCTTCGGCCCATGGATTCTGCAGGGCGTGTTCATCAAGCGTCGCAAGGAAGTCGCGGTGGATATGGGCAAGGTGATGGCCAAGGAAATCATGAACCCCAAGAATATCACCAGGGCACTGTTGAAAGGCCCGGCCTCCGAGCAACTGTTCCTGCTGATCGAGCGGCAGGTCAGATACGCGATGGACAGCAACACCGGCTTCGCCAAGCCTTTTGTGACCCTGAGCCTGGGCACCAAGCGCTATGTCGCGATTCAGGACAAGGTCGTTGACCAGGTGATCGAGCAGATTCCATTCGCGATGACCCAGATTAGTGACTACACCCAGGAGGCGATCGACATCGAAAGCTTGCTTGAGGAAAAGATGGCGCTGCTGACCGAGGAAGAATTCGCCGGCATCATGCGCCCGATCTTTCACAAAGACGAGTGGAAACTTATCGCGTTGGGCGCCGTGCTGGGCCTTGGGATCGGCATGTTCCAGTTATATTTCGTCTGGGGCGGAGCGCTCTAATCATCATAATCATCACATAGAGGGAAAATCTCCCTGGCGCGACTAACACCAGCTCGCTTGGGTTTGCGGGCGCTCCCACAACTCCCTGACATTGGCATCCAGAATGCGGTAGCCGACATTGCCGTAGAGCTTCTGTCGCCCCTCGTTCATCAGGTAGATGGGGCTACCGGAAAGATTATGCTGCTCACAGAGCGCGCTGTCCCGGGCCAGCGCTGCGATAGCAGCACCGCTGCGCAATAGCTCCTCAATTTTTGCCGCTGCCAAGCCCTGCTGTTCTGCCAACTCCAGCAATACTCTCAAGTCGCCAATATCCCGCGCATCCCTGAAAAATGCCAAGCGGATTTTCCAGGCCATACAGGCAAAGGATGACTTATCGTCATCCGGCAGCCCCGGATTTTGCTCCAGTTGCAACAGTTGCACCGCCTTCAAAAACAAATGGGCATTACTCGAGGTCGCGGGCCGGCAGTGTTTCCAGAGGTCGGCGTTGATATCCACATGGGGAAATTGCTCGCACACCTGCTGCACATGCTTGCCAAAGCCCTCATAAGAACCACGCTCCAGCCAACCTTCACCGATACGCTGCTCGGTGCAACCAAAGACACTGATAAAGTGGTGATGAAAATGAATTTTATCCTGCCACTCCGAGTGCAGTTCATCAATTCTGACCTGCGAGACATAGGCCCAGACACACAGCACATCGGTAAAACAGGCGACTTCAACCGGCTTATTCAAATGACGACTCCCTCTTTTTTCCTGTTCTTCAAACGAGACAATCCAATGTATTGGCACTGGATTGTATTAGTAACTGCTTTTGTTTCCGCGTCAATTGTTTAATCGCCGCTTCGCGCCGACTGGCGCCACTGCGATCCTCGCAGGCTTCCACATAGGCCAGGTTACTGGGCGAACGGCCCCGAAAGTACTTGGCTCCCTTGCCGTCACAGTGCTCGCGCCAACGGCGCTCAATATCGGTAGTAATGCCTGTATATAAGCTACCATCACTGGCCTCGATGATATAGACCAACCAGTTGTGCATCCACACCCCCCGCTCTGACTTCCAAATTAGTTATTGTAGACCCCTATCATTTCACGCCCTGGGAGCCTGTCAGACTGACTCAAACTGCAGCTGCCATTCACACGCAAAATAGATTATAATGCGCGCCCCAAATTTGCCGCTACTACCTGCTCTGCGTTCGCCTGGTTAATCAACCTCATCAGCCAGCCGCGTCAGATGGTAGCCCCCAAGAGGCGCCTACCATGCCCACTACCACTGCCACCGGACCCTTTGCCGAACTGGGTATTGCCAACACCCTGGTCAAAACCCTGGCAAAACTCGGCTATGAAACCCCAACACCGATTCAGGCAGAGAGTATTCCGCTACTGCTACAGGGTCGCGACCTGATCGGACAGGCGCAAACCGGCACCGGTAAAACCGCGGCATTCGCATTGCCGATTCTCAGCCGCATCGCCTCCGGCACCAAGGCGCCACAGGCGCTGGTTATCTGCCCAACCCGGGAACTGGCCATTCAAGTGGCCGAGGCATTCCAGAGCTACGCTCGCAACATCAAGGGCTTTCATGTGCTGCCGGTTTACGGCGGCCAGGACATGTCGACCCAGCTGCGCCAACTCAGGCGCGGCGTCGATGTAGTGGTGGGCACCCCGGGCCGGTTGTTGGACCACCTGAAACGCCGCACCCTGGATCTGTCGACAGTGAAAACGGTGGTTCTCGATGAAGCTGA
>CBDUUA010000428.1:0-2711 GCA_965370135.1 uncultured Cellvibrionales bacterium | reverse complement strand
ATCCAGCGCACGTCGGCGACGTCATCTGCCGGCTTGATCGATGGTTTTTCGCTGAGTAGCACCTCGAAAATGGCATCGGCGCTGCGGTAGACCACATTCTGGTAGGGGTAGGTGTTGGCAAAGGAAAACAGGTAGCGGGCAGCGTCGATCTCCAGCCCCAATTCTTCCCGAATTTCTCGCCGCAGTGCCTGCTCCAGGCTCTCGCCGGGGTCGGTGAAGCCGCCCGGTAAATCCAGCATCCCCATGCCCGGCTGGCGAGCGCGAACGGCGAACAGGATCTGGTCTGCGCAGCGGATGATAGCGCCGACAGCGGTGGCGACATTGTGAAAGTAGTTGAAGCCGCAGTCGCGGCACAGAAGCTGCTTCTGCTGCAGAAATTCGATATTGGCAGAGCGGCAAGTGGGGCAGTAGGCAAAGGGAGATGTCATCGCGGCTCCGTCGGCGAGCTTGTTTACGCGGGGGTTATAGGCGCTGGCGCCAGCCTCGATTTATTTAGGAATCTACCCGCTTACAGCGGCTCTTTTACCTCCTTGGCAGTCGCCATGGCGGTGTGGCTGGCGGCAATGACCTTGTCAGTTTTGAACAGGGCGCGGGTTTTGGCTGTCGTCATCTGCCACAAAAAGCGTAGCAAGCGACGCAGGTGGGCCGGATAGCGCAGGGAGAAGCGAGTGTAATACCAGGCGATACGGGGGCTGCTGTAAAAACCCAGCAAAATCTTGCGGTAGTAGCGATTGAGTTCTGCAATCGACATGCCCTCGGGGGTCCACAGGAAGTTCATGCCGTTCATTTTTTCCCAGTGATCGTCTCGAATATTGGTGCCGTAGATATCGTGGTAGATAGGGGAGCCGGGATAGGGTGTAAATTTGGTCAGATTCATGATGGTGAGGGGGACGGATTGGATAAAGTCCATGGTGGCCTTAACCGTCGCCTTGCTTTCGCCAGGATAGCCCAGCATAAACAAGCCTTTGGTGCGGATGCCGGCATCGTGGGCCCAGTTGAGTGCGCGCACGGATTTGTCGATAGATGCAGATTTATCCATGCGCTTGAGCTGCTCGTCGCTGCCGGATTCCAGGCCGAAGCTCATCTCCCAGCAGCCTGCGCGCTGCATTAGCTTGAGCAAATCCGGCTTGACCACGTCAACCCTGGAGGCGCAACTCCAGGTGATGTCTATGTTGTTCTCCAGGATCAGCTCGCACAGCCGCGTCACACGTTGCCGGCTGGCGACGAAAAGGTCGTCGACAAACATAATGTGCCGAATGCCGTAGGTGTCTTGCAGGTATTTAATCATGTGTACCAGGCGCTCGGGGGAATACGCACGAACGCTGGCGCCAAAGGTGGAGGTGTCGCAGAACTTGCAGTGAAAGGGGCAGCCCCGGGATGCGGCGATGGACGCAACCGGTTGGCGGGGGAAATCGTAGACCGCCGGCGCATAGGCGGCAGGAAAATCGGGCAGTAGATCCCAGGCCGGCATGGGTAGGTAATCCAGATCTTTTTTGATTGGCAATCCGGGATTTTGCCGCAATTTGAGCTGAATCTCGCCGCGCTCCCGGTAGACGATGCACGGAACGTCGGCCAGGTCACTGCCCGTCTGCAAGGCGTCCAGCAGCAGTACCAGGGCTTCCTCACCTTCCCCCACCACCGCGAGATCAAATTCTAAAAACCGCTCCATGGTTTCCAGCGCCATGGAAGATATATGGGGGCCGCCGACGATGATGATGGTGTTGGGCAAGCTCGCTTTGATCTTGCGGGCAATCTGTACCGCCGTCCACACCCCGACGGTGAACATGGTGAGTCCCACATAGGCGGGGTTCTGCTCAATGGCCTGCTGTACCACCTCATCCACGGTCAAGCCAAAGATATCGCTCTCGATAATGCTGGGTTGGTAGCCGTGTTGACGCACTTCCGCCGCCAGGTGCAGTAGACCCAGGGAGGGTGCGTTATTGGTGATCTGCTTGACGAACTCGTATCCCGGGGCGATGCGCTCATAGGGTGGCGTAATCAGCAGGATTTTTTTGTTAGACATATTTTTAGTTGGATAAATCCTTGTTAGATATGACAGTAATCCGGCGCGGCCATTTTACGGCGAAGTGCGCAACCATACCCTTATATAGCTATTTTCCCAAGGGGTTTTACCCCTTGACGCTCGAATTGTCCGGCTCTCAATCGACGTGTTCATGTTATCTCGAGCGCTTTTCGGTATCGATGCGATCGCGCAGGGCGCGAAGTAAATCCACTGAGGATAGCATTCCCACCACGTTACCGGTTTTGTCCAGCACCGGTGCGCCGCCGATATTGTTGTTGAGTAGTAGCTTGACGGCCTTGTCCAGGGTATCGAAAGTGTGCAGCACGTGAACCTCGCGGATCATGATATCGCTCACCTGCATCTCATCATCCAGATAGTATACGTGACTGATATCGTGGCTTTCATCGACCCAGTTGGGTCGGCGCAGCTCGCGATCGCTGACGATACCTAGTAGCTGTCGCTGCTCGTCGATCACGGGCAAATGCCTGATGGAGTTTTCTTTCATAATAAAAAAAGCGGTGCGAAGGCCGGTATCCGGTGCTGTGCTGATAACCTTGCGCGTCATGTAGGCGCTGACTTTGGTCGGCATGTAAAACGTTTCCTCTGTGGTTTGAGTTGCGATGTGGTGTTGGCGCGCAATTAGATCACTCCGCGCCCCCCGGCATCAAGGCGTATAGCCAGGGTTCAT
>CBDUUA010000427.1:0-2724 GCA_965370135.1 uncultured Cellvibrionales bacterium | reverse complement strand
TTTATTGAGTGCCGCTGCCGGGTTTTATTGAGTGTTGCAAACCAGCGACAGAATATTGTATTTGCCCGCTCTTTGATAGCTCAACTCATCGCTCAGTCGATTGATCATGGTCAAGCCCAAACCGCCCACCGGAGCTTCAGCCACCGGCAGCCCAAGCTCTGCACGCTGCTGTTGCAGAGGGTTGAAAGCGATACCGTCATCCTTGAATTCAAGCCGGACTCGCTGTGCATGGTGGTAGATGCTGATTTCAATAAAATGTTCTGCGCCATCGGTGTAAGCATGGTTGACAATATTGGCAAATACTTCTTCGCATAAAAGTAATAGCGTTTGTTCCAGTTCCGGGGGCGCTTGATGGTGGCGACAGTATTGCTCGACTAATGCGTTGACTTGTAGCAGGGCATCGAGGCGGTTGCTGGTGACCAGGCTTGCGAATCGGTTCATATTGGCTCGCGCCTGATAGCCAGTAGGGTAATATCGTCGAAGACTTGCCCCTGTTGGAATTCCAGTACCTGCGTTAATAGTCGCGTCACCAGCGTATTGATTATCAGGCTGGTCTGCTGGGAGAGCAGCGCTGAAAAACCCAAAAAAATCAGCAGGCACACGCCCAAAATCCAGAACAGCATTCGGTTGGCGATATGCTTGAAGCGAAACCGTGGCATGGGAGGTCTGGAACTCCGTTAAATCCGTTAAAGAGGTATTGCCCAAATTGAATGGCCAGCTTTTTCAATGCGCAAGGCATTTCGTCCAGCTTTTATCTGACCAGTTCCTGCTTGTCGGTAGTTGTCTAAAAACAAACACAGGACGGCTTCAGGCATGTTTATAATAGCCTACCCCTCTGTGTCGAGACCAAACCAATGAATGTACAAGAGTCCATCGAAGGCCAATTGCGGCAGGCATTTTCTCCCCGCCATCTGGCCGTCGTCAATGAGAGCCATCTGCACAATGTGCCGCCGGGCTCAGAATCACACTTTAATGTGGTGCTGGTATGTGATGCCTTTGACGACCAGCGAAAAGTGTCGCGCCATCAGCAGGTTTACCGGGTGTTGGCCGATCATATGGCGGCTGGGGTCCATGCTCTGGCGCTACATACCTATACCCCGGTCGAGTGGCAGGCGCGGGGCGAGGAATTGCCCGCTTCCCCCAATTGTATGGGCGGTTCCAGCAAGGATGTCTGAGACGGCATTGGCTGGGGGGTTCCGTGGCCGTGCCCGCACCACACAGAGCCCGCCCCCAGCAGTCTTGCTGGAGTTTTATGGGCGTTTTCTGTTAGAATCGGCGCCTTTTGATTTGCCCTCTCTCATCTGGATAGATCTGCGTAGCGTCGAATGGATCGGTTCGGCCCCCTGCTGCAAGGGTTGTCACGAGGATTTGTATGTCTGATAAAAACCCTGTTGTACCCGTGATTCTTTCCGGCGGTAGCGGTACGCGGTTGTGGCCGCGGTCGCGCAAACACTACCCGAAGCAGCTACTAAAAATTGCCGGCCCCTACTCGATGTTGCAAGAGACAGTCCGGCGGGTGGCTCATTTGGGAGCGCCGATGGTGGTCTGTAATGAGGACCAGCGCTTTTTGGTCGCAGAGCAACTCAGTGAACTGGCAGGGGATGCGGGCGCCATCATGCTGGAGCCGCTGGCGCGCAATACGGCCCCCGCCATCGCCTTGGCGGCCTTGCGGGCACTGCAGCAACATGCCGACCCGGTCATGGTGGTATTGCCGGCGGATCACCTGATTCGGGACGACACCCTGTTCCGCGAAGCCCTGGAGCGGGCGGTAAGCCGGGCCACCGAGGGCTATCTGGTGGTGTTTGGTGTGCAGCCGGACAAACCCGAGACCGGCTACGGCTATATTCGCGCCGAGTCCAGTGGCGACGACGGTGCGGCGGTAAGCCGCTTTGTGGAAAAACCCGACGCCGCTACCGCCGAAGACTATCTGGCCAGCGGTGAATATTTCTGGAACAGCGGTATGTTTGTATTCAAGGCCTCTGTGTATATCGAGGAATTGACCCGTCACGAACCGGCTATCGTCGCCTGTTGCCGCCAGTCTCTGGAACTTGCAAAAGTGGATCTGGATTTTATCCGCCTGGATCGGGCCTCCCTGGAGCCCTGTGTCTCGGAATCCATTGACTACGCCGTCATGGAGCGAACCGACAAAGCCTGGATGGTGCCGCTGGATATTTCCTGGAGTGACCTCGGCAGTTGGTCATCGATCTGGGAAGTGATGGATAAGGATGCGGACGCCAATGTCAAACTCGGGGATGTGCTCACCGAGGATTGCAGTGGCTGCCTGTTTCACGCTGAGGATCACCTTATTGCCGCCATTGGCGTCAAAGACCTGGTGGTGGTCGACACCAAGGATGCCTTGCTGATTTCCACCCGGGATCGGGTGCAGGAGGTCAAGAAGCTGGTCGCCCGCCTGGATGAACAGGGTCGCGAGGAACATCTGGTGCATCGCGAAGTATATCGCCCTTGGGGTAGCTACGATGCCATTGATAGCGGCGATCGCTACCAGGTTAAACGCATCACGGTGAAACCCGGGCAGTCGCTGTCCTTGCAGATGCATCATCATCGCGCCGAACACTGGGTAGTGGTACAGGGTACCGCTGATGTGCAAGTGGGCGAAGAGCACCATATATTGTCGGAAAATCAGAGCATCTACATTCCCCTGGGTGAGAAACACCGATTGAGCAATCCCGGCAAGCTACCCCTCTATCTGATCGAAGTGCAGAG
>CBDUUA010000426.1:0-2731 GCA_965370135.1 uncultured Cellvibrionales bacterium | reverse complement strand
GCACCGAGCAGGCAATCAATAGGGTGGCACGAAACACATTCAATCCTCTGGGCGGCGAGAACCCGGTAGCAGTGGTAAATAAGGCTGTCCCGGCAATCCATTTAAACCGCCCACGCTTCCGCTATCAAAGCGCCAGTATACCCCGGTCCCAACACACGGACTTCAGAAAAGGCAGTCGGTTGCCTTTGTCGGGCCGAAAGTACCGGCCCGACAAAGAAATCCACAGTTCAAAAGCGAGCCCTTAACCTGGATTACGCTATTGGCTACCCGCAACGATATAATCTACCGCAAGCTGCAATTCGTCATCACTGCAATCCATGCACAGGCCCTTGGCCGGCATACCATTGAAGCCCTTGATGGCGTGCTCGTAAAGTACATCGTTGCCCTGGGCGATGCGATCAACCCAGGCGCCAGTGTCCCCGTGTTTGGGAGCACCACCGGCGCCGGTGCCGTGACAGGCGGAGCATGCGGTATTGTAGACATCTTCTCCGGAGCGCGCCTGGTCTCCACCGGTCGCTGCCGCAGCGGCCCCGGCAACACCACAATCTTCGCCCTGGATACAAACCTCACCCGCGGGCTTTATGCGCTCGGCGATGGCATCCGAGACAGAGTCCGCTACCACATTGACAGAGACCAGCAAACACGCGGCCAATACCCGGTTAGACCATTTCGTCACAATCAAATCCTCATTACTTTTGGTTTCGTTAGCTGCGTCTGCAGAGCGGGCAATTATAGCGATTTATAGCGCCGACTCAACCCGGCACCCGGCACACCGGACTCACGAGTTGCAGACCCTCGCCACCGCCTTGCAGACGGTGCTGATATTGCCAGGGTTAATGCCGGCCACGTTGATGCGGCTGGAGTCCACCATATAAATACTGAATTGTTGCCGCAGGCTATCGACCTGGGCGGGGGTCAAACCGAGAAAGGAAAACATGCCCCGCTCCCTGGCGATAAAAGCGAAATCCCCTGCCCCTGCCGCCGCCAGGCTAGTCACTAGCTGGGATCGCAATTCATTGATGCGGTCGCGCATGGCCGTGACCTCTGCCTGCCACTGGGCCCGCAGTTCCCTGTCGGACAAAATCGTCGCCACCACGGCGGCTCCGTGATCCGGCGGCATCGACCACAAACCCCGCACCGCATTGCAAACCTGGCTCTGCGCAACAGACGCCTGGGCTGCATTTTTTGCAAGCACGGTGAGACTGCCGGTGCGATCCCGATACAGGCCAAAATTCTTGGAGCAAGAACTGGCAATCAACATCTCGGGCACACGTTCCGCAAGCAAGCGCAAACCCTGCACATCTTCATCAATACCCTGACCAAAGCCCTGATAGGCAACATCGACAAAGGGCAGCAAGCCCTGCTGCAGGACAAGGTCTGCCACCTGCCGCCATTGCTCAAAAGTCAGATCCGCACCGCAGGGGTTGTGACAACAGCCGTGCAGTAATAACACATCACCCGCCCGGGCTTGCTGCAGGGACTGCACCATGGCATCGAAGCGAATTTCCTTGCTGTCGTAGCTGTAATAGGGGTACTGTACTATCTCAAGCCCGGCAGAACCCAGCAGCGGAATATGATTCGCCCAGGTGGGGTCGCTCACCCAAATTTTGGCCCCGGGTCGCGCTCGTACGATCAACTCCGCTCCGGCACGCAAGGCGCCGCAGCCGCCCGGGGTCTGCACTGTCACAGCGCGACCAGCCGCCAGCACCGAATGATCGGACCCCAGCAACAGTTGCTGCAATAGTTGATTAAATTCCGCTGAGCCAGCGGGACCAATATAGGCCTTGCTGTCCTGCCGTTGCAGCAATAGCGCCTCGGCCGCCTTGACGCTGGCCAATACCGGCGTATTGCCGGCCAAATCTTTATATACTCCTACCCCCAAATCAACTTTATGGGGATTGGCATCACTCTGATAGGCCGCCATCAGGCCCAGGATCGGATCCGGACTCAGGGCCTGCAAAGTCTCAAACATGGTAAGCCTCCTTCTCTTTACAGCTGTATCCAGTGCTGCATTATCCTGGATTCCGCAATTGAATGCTTTATTTCGAGTCAAGGCTTTGAATTGGACAGCCGGATCGCTTGCAGGTACTATTGCGCCCGCTTTATCGTTAGGTTCATTACCAATAGCTCAATCACCAATAGCCTAACCACCAACAGCTTAATCACCAACAGCTTCATAATTTTCAGCGCCCGTAGCTCAGCTGGATAGAGTAGTGGCTTCCGAAGCCATTGGTCACAGGTTCAAATCCTGTCGGGCGCGCCAAACAATTCAACGCTTTACCGCCAGGGTCAGGCCGTCAGCGACAGGCACCATGGCCAGATCGATACGATCGTCGCTTTTGAGGGCCGCATTGAGTGCACGAATCGCAACGGTATCGATATCCTGTTTCGCGTCATCGATAACCCCGCCCTCCCACAACACATTATCGATAAGAATCAAACCGCCGGGTCGCAGCAATTGCAGGCTGCGCTCATAGTACACGCGGTAGTTTTCCTTATCGGCATCGATGAACGCCAGGTCAAAGCTGTCCGCCCCACCCTGTTGCAGCAGTTCGTCCAGGGTTTGCAGCGCCGGCTGCAGACGCAACTCGATGCTGCCGCTAACGCCGGCGCGCTGCCAATAGCGCCGCGCTATATCGGTCCACTCTTTGGAGACATCGCAACAAACAACCAGCCCATCGGCCGGCATCGCCAGCGCCATAACCAGCGCGCTATAGCCGGTAAATGTGCC
>CBDUUA010000425.1:0-2735 GCA_965370135.1 uncultured Cellvibrionales bacterium | reverse complement strand
AATGCCGTTTGCCGAGTTATTGCCGGCGCTGGCGTCGAAGAAAATCGATGTGGTAATGACGGGTCTTAGCATCACCGAGCAACGCAAGACCCAGGTTGCCTACGTCGAGCCGTTCATGGAAGTGGGGCAGATGGCGATTATACGCTCCAGTGATATAGCGCGTTTTGGCTATCCGAGAGCTATTTTTGGCGCCGGAGTTCGGGTGGGTATTGAGCCGGGCACTACGGGTGCGATGTTTGTCCGCGAGGCCATGCCGGTAGCCATTGTGTCCGACTATGAGAACCCGGAGCAGGCTTTTGCCGCTCTGCGCGCCAATGACATCGATGTCTATATTCACGATGCTCCCACCAGTTGGCGCATGGCTAACTCGGATAAGGACAACGACCTGTTCAGCCTCTACCGGCTGTTGACTCACGAGCAATTGGCCTGGGCGGTGCGCAAGGACGATCAACAATTATTGCAGCAGCTCAATAAGGCGCGCAATGTGCTGGAGAGCAGTGGTAAGTTGCGGGCAATCCAGGACTTTTGGATCCCGGTAAAAGTGGAAGTGAAATGACAGTGGAAGTGAAATAACAGTGTGCGGATTAGGGCGGGATTGAGCAGGTAGTGTCGAGCGCGGTTATTGGCCTGTTTGAATGATCGGTGTTAATGAAGAGAGCCGTTTTTCAGGGCGTCCAGGGCGCCGACATTATCAGGGCCGGCCGGCTCTTGTCGCTCTGGCCGGGGGTGGCGGCTGAGGGATCGGCCCATGCGATGTTTGAGGCGAGCGACAACGCTGTTCATTACATCAATGGTCTGGCTGACCTGATCCAGGGCTATCATAATGGCTTCTGCGTCATCCTGTGAGATATTGGATTTTTTCATTATGATCGCGAACTCCGGTTATATCGGCTGTTACGAAAGTATAGCAATGATAAAAATCAGCGAATATTTGCTTTAGCCAACTAATGCCGAAACTGTGAACTGAACGTGCGACAATGCACGGCGGCGGTGTGGCCCAATTGGCAATTCAGGATGCTCAGGATGCAGGGTGTGGCTCACTGCGCCGCCGCCCGTGCCGCAGCCTTGCTGCCGGGTAAGCGCTTATGGCATACGTGAAAATGGGTAGTAAAAAAGAGGTCGTAAAAAATGGCTCGTAATAAAGGAGTAGCGAACTATGTATTTACTGGCGATAGATCAGGGCACCACATCGTCCCGGGCCGTTGTGTTCAATCGCGACGCCGAAACCCTCGGGCTGGGCCAGCTCGAGTTCAGGCAGTACTACCCGCAGGACGGCTGGGTGGAGCATGACCCGGAGGAAATCTGGCAAAGTACCGAGACGGCCATTAATGACGCCATTGCCAATGCGGCAATCGACCCGCGAGACATTGCATCTATAGGCATTACCAATCAGCGCGAGACCACCCTGGTGTGGGATCGAGCGACCGGCAAGCCGATCTACCCCGCGATTGTGTGGCAGGATCGACGTACCTCGCAGTACTGTGCAGACTTGCGCCGATCAGGTGCTGAACCCGAGGTGCAGACCACCACTGGCCTGCTGCTGGACCCCTATTTTTCTGCCACCAAAATTCGCTGGCTGCTCGATAATGTCGACGGCGCCCGGCGTCGGGCTGAAGCCGGTGAGCTGGCGTTCGGCACGGTTGACACCTTCCTGTTGTGGCGGCTCACCGGGGGTAAGATCCATTGCACTGATGCGAGCAATGCCAGTCGCACCCTGTTGTTCGACCTGGAGCGGCAGTGCTGGAGTGAGGAGATGCTGCGCCTGTTCGATATTCCCGCGGCGTTGTTGCCCGAGATTCGGGATAGCAGTGATGATTTTGGGTGTACCAACATCGACAGCATCGGCGCTGCAATAACTATTGGCGGGGTTGCCGGCGATCAGCACGCCGCGATGGTGGGCGAGGCCTGCTTCGAATCCGGGCAGGGCAAGAGCACCTATGGCACGGGTTGCTTTTTGTTGCTCAATACCGGTGCTGAGATACGGCGCTCCAATAACCGACTTTTGACCACCATGGCCTATCGCATCAAGGGGCAGCCGACTTACGCTCTGGAGGGCTCCATATTTAATGCCGGTGCCGCCATCCAATGGCTGCGGGATGGCCTTGGTATCGTGAAAAGTTCAGCGGATACCGAGGCTATCGCCGCACAGCGCGAGCACGCCCGCGGTGTCTACATGGTGCCTGCATTCACCGGTCTCGGCGCGCCGCACTGGGATGCCGATGCTCGCGGCGCGTTGCTGGGGCTCACCCGGGACAGCGATGCCACCGATATCGTCATTGCTACGCTGGAGGCAGTCGGCTACCAGACCCGGGATCTGCTCGAAGCCATGAAGGCGGATGATTGCCGGCCTGCCGAGTTGCGGGTCGATGGCGGTATGGCGGCCAATGGGGTGTTTATGCAGCGGCTGGCCGATATCACCGGCTTGCCGGTATGCCGCCCTCGAGTGACGGAAATCACCGCACTTGGCGCCGCTTTTCTGGCTGGATTGCAGGCGGGGGTGTACGAGGATCTACAGCAAATTGCCCAGCTCTGGCAGCAGGATCGCCGCTTTGTGCCGGCCATGGATGAAGACCAGAGGCAACACTATTACCAGGGCTGGCTAAGGGCGCTGGCGCGGGTGAAAAGCTGAGTTCTCTTTATGTGGCGGCGGCCGGCCGCGCTGCGCCCGGCGACGCTGTCAGTGCGCTCAGGGCTGTCGTGCAGCTCAAGGTTGTCAGTGCGCTCAGGGCTGTCAG
>CBDUUA010000424.1:0-2754 GCA_965370135.1 uncultured Cellvibrionales bacterium | reverse complement strand
GCCCATATAAACACTTGCCAGCTCAGCGACATGCCCGGCATCAGCCATAAAAGCACGCCCACAAGTATTGCACCCACGCCAAACCATAAGGCGGTAAAACTGGGTAACGCGATTTCGAACATGACCAGTGCCATGCCGAAAGCCAGCCAGTGCCAGTACAGTATCGTCAGATCCATTAGAAGCTCCAGCGCTATTGGCCGCATGAATTCGGCCCTACAAAAATCCTGATTTAAAAGGTGCTATTCGACAGTTACCGATTTTGCCAGATTGCGAGGTTGATCGACATCCGTGCCCTTCAATACCGCCACATGGTAAGACAGCAACTGCAGTGGAATAGTATAAATAATGGGCGCGATGATATCCGGTACGTGGGGTATGGGTATCACCGTGACACCGGGCTCGTTTTTAAAGCCTGCCTTACTATCTGCGAATACGAATAACTCACCGCCACGAGCCCGCACCTCTTCCAGGTTTGATTTGAGCTTTTCCAGCAATTCGTCGTTGGGAGCCACAGCCACCACCGGCATATCGGCATCAACCAGTGCCAGCGGCCCATGCTTGAGTTCGCCGGCGGGATAGGACTCCGCATGGATATAGGAAATTTCCTTGAGTTTTAACGCCCCCTCCATAGCGACTGGCCACTGTACGCCTCGCCCCAGAAACAGTGCGTGGTGTTTTTCTGCAAAAGCTTCGGAAATCACCTGTATCTGCTCATCGAGAGTTAAAGCCAGCTCAACCATCGCCGGCAGTAAATGCAAACCCTGGACGATTTTGTTTTCATCTTCGCCGCTGAGCTTGTGCCGTCTGCCCAGAGCGACGGTCAAGATGATCAGTGCGACCAACTGCGTGGTAAACGCCTTGGTCGACGCCACGCCGATCTCCGGTCCCGCTTCAGTCATAAAGGCCAGGTCAGACTCCCTCACCAGGGAGCTTTGTGGCACATTGCAAATTGTCATCGTGGCTGCGTAGCCAACGGTTTTGGCCAGCCTTAGCGCGGCCAGGGTATCAGCGGTCTCACCGGATTGGGAAATAGTGACCAACAAAGTGTTATCTTCAACCACAAATCGTCGGTAGCGAAATTCACTGGCAACCTCCACCCGGCACGTGACCCCGGCGATGCCTTCTATCCAGTATTTGGCGACCATGGCCGAGTGATAACTGGTGCCACAGGCAACAATTTGTACGGCACGGGTCTGGTCGAGAATGGCTTGCGCGTCGCTGCCGAAGGCCTGCTCCAGAATGCGGTCGCTACCCAGGCGCCCCTGTAGCGTGTTGCGAATAACCTGTGGCTGCTCAAAAATTTCCTTGAGCATATAGTGACGGTAGTGGCCCTTATCTGCAGCATCCTGGGCATCGGTAATCCAGGTCAGCTCGCGCTCTACCAGCTCGCCGGCAGCATCCCAAACTTCGTAGGCATCAGGGGTAATACAAGCGAAGTCGCCTTCTTCGAGGTAGACAAAGCGATCCGTGACCTGGCGCAGCGCCAACTGGTCAGAGGCGATGAAGTTTTCACCAATGCCCACGCCAATGACCAGGGGACTGCCAGAGCGAGCACAGACAACTTTATCCGGCTCATCGGCACAGACAACAGCAAGGCCAAATGCGCCTTCAAGCGATGATACTGCGTTTTTAACTGCCTCCAGCAAATCCAGGCCTTGCTCCATCCGCGACTCGACCAGATGCACAATGACTTCAGTATCCGTTTCGGACAAAAACTCGTAGCCCTCACTTCGCAAGCCCGAGCGCAGGGCTTCGTGGTTTTCAATAATACCGTTGTGTACCAATGCCAGGCGCTGCCGGGATACATGGGGATGCGCATTGACCTGCGACGGCTTGCCGTGGGTAGCCCAGCGGGTATGGGCTATTCCGCAGCTACCGGGCCATTCCTTATTCGCCGCACTTTCCGCCAGTACTGCAACTTTGCCGACTTCTTTGCAAAGCTCTATATGCCCCTGCTGTAATACTGCCAAACCAGCGGAATCATAACCGCGGTATTCGAGTCGCTTCAGGCCCTCGATCAATATCTCTGCAACAGGCCGTCTGGCAGCGGCGCCTACTATTCCACACATGGTTTACCTTACCTGCTCTATTTAGTTTTTTTCTGCGGTCGCGCCCAGCCATCGAGGTTGCGTTGTTTACCTCGGGCTACTGCGAGTTGATCGACATCGACGTCCATAGTAATGGTAGAGCCCGCAGCTATGGTAGCGCCCGCTCTCACCGTCACCGGCGCTACAATCGATGTGTTCGATCCAATAAAGACATCCTGCTCTATAAGCGTCTGGTGTTTGTTGACGCCGTCATAATTGCAGGTAATGGTACCGGCGCCGATATTGACCCGGGCACCGATAATGCTGTCACCGATATAGCTCAGGTGGCTAACCTTGGCTCCGATACCAATTTCGGCTTTTTTGGTTTCAACAAAATTGCCAATTTTTGCCTTGCTCTTTAATACCGTACCCGGCCGCAGGCGGGCAAAAGGCCCAATGCTGGCATTGTCTTCTACCACCGCATCATCAATGATGGAGTTTGCGTAGATAACGACATTGTCACCTATGATTGCGTTGCTGATAACGCAATTTGGGCCAATATTCACGCCGTTGCCAATACTCACATCGCCCTCAAAAATCACGTTGATATCCAAAGTGACATCACTACCGGTACTCAGCTTACCCCTGATATCCAGGCGAGCGGGATCGTATAAGGTAACGCCGCCGGCCATTAGCTCCTCGGCCTGTCGCAATTGAAACCAGCGCT
>CBDUUA010000423.1:0-2785 GCA_965370135.1 uncultured Cellvibrionales bacterium | reverse complement strand
GTGTCACCGGGTACCGACAACTGGGATCGCGAGACCAGTATCTCTGTTGTTTTCAAGTGGTAGTTTTTTCTGGCTTTCGGCGCTAAGCCCACAGGGTATCAACCGGCACAGCCCACATTTTGTCCCCAAACGGAATCACTTTATTGCCGCGATACAGCACGATGCCGCAGATAAAGTCGTCCGCTATTTGTTTTCTCAACGCTTCCAGACCCTTGAAATCCGACGCCGTCACGGCATCGCGGCCCTTGACCTCAACGGCTGCAAGCCTGCCGTTGGCTTGTTCCAGCACAAAATCCACTTCCTTATTGTCACTGGTCCTGAAATGATAAAGTTGAGCCGCGCTGCCAGATGAGGACAGTTGCTTTAATAGCTCGGTGGCGACGAAATTTTCGAACACATGCCCGAACACGTGAGGGTCGTTGATCTCTGCTCTGGCCATATCAATTTGTTGCAGATGGCACAGTAGAGAGGTGTCAATGAGGTAGCCTTTTGGCGCCTTGACCAGGCGTTTTCCGATATTCCTGTACCAGGGCTTGACATCAAATGTCAGGAACAACATTTGCAGCAAGATCCGATAATTTTTTGCCGTCACTGCATTTTGCCCAATTGCTCGGGAAATATCGGCCTCATTGATAAGTCCCCCGGCCCGGCTTGCCAATACTTTGAGCAAATTGGGTAACACGCCCAGCTTGGCTATGTCGGCAATCTGCCTGACATCTCTTTGCAGAATGGTGGTGATATAGGCTTCAAACCACTGCCTTCGTCTGTCATCAGTTTGCTCTGTTATCTCCGGGAAGCTTGCCCGCCTGATGATATCGGCAAGTGCCAGCTTCCTCGTCACCGTTTCGGGCCTGAAATCATTATCCATTAGCCGAGGTAAAAAGCCGCCTGTCCCCCCTGATATTTCCAGGGCGGACAAGGGGTAGAGTGTAAGCACGCACATTCTGCCGACCAGCGCGTCCGCAAGCTCGGGCAGGGCCATGATATTGGCCGATCCGGTTAACAGGTAGCGGCCATTGGAGCTTGTCGTATTTTTCTGTCTCGCTTCATCGACCAGAACTTTCAAGCCCCGAAACAGGCCGGGCGCCATCTGGACTTCATCGAGAATAAGCTTGTTACGGTAGGCGCGCAGAAAGCTTTCAGGATTGGCCTCTGCCGCCCCCAGCATGGTGGCCTCATCAAAGCTCACATATTCGGCAGGCCATTCCTTTGCTGCGAGGTTCTGAACCAGGGTGCTTTTACCTGCCTGTCGTGGGCCGTTCACATACACTACCGGGAATCCCGGCAGGGCATCCAGAATACGGGTGCTCAAATTTCGCTTTATCATCACGAGGGCATCACAAATCAGATATTGTAATAATGAATATTATATTCATATATAATAAAGGCAACTTTTATATTTGCAAAACTGCTGTGCAGCAGTATCTTGGCCGGATGCATTGGCAGGGTTCGTAGCAATCTGCTACGATAGGTTTTATTCTTCTGCAATGGAGTAGATTACATGGCTAAAGCCGCGTCCCCCGTGCGATTACAGGAAGAGTTGATGCAGGCGGCCCGCAGCGCCGGGCAGCGCTGGCACCGCAGTGCTGCGGAGCAGATTGAGTACTGGGCCAGCTTGGGGCGCAGTGTTGCCGGCAGTGTCGACCCCGACAAATTGCTGGCAATCAGCACCGGCCTGGCGCGACTGCAGGTCGAGCCGGTAAACGCTCCGGCGATCGACCCCGAAGATGTGTTTGCCGCACTCGAGTGCGAGCGGGTTGCAGGTACGCTGGCGCAGTCGGTTAGCGGCAGTGCGGTGCGCTACCAGGCATCCGCAATCCACCCCGGTCAACTGGAACAGATCGCAGCAGACGGCAGCGTTACAGTGGGCCAGTTTGGCAATGGGGTGTTTACGCCGCTGGCGGATGCTGCCGATTGAACCTGGAAACGAACCAGCGACCGCAGCTGTGGATTTTGGCCGGGGGTAACGGCGCGGGAAAAAGCACCTTCTATCGCAATCGCCTTGAGCCCCTGGGTTTACCCTTCGTCAATGCGGATATCATCGCCAGGGAGTTGTTCCCTGACTCGCCGGAGCGTCACAGTTACCAAGCGGCCAGAATTGCCGAGGAGCTGCGCAATGGTCTGCTGTCCGAGCGCCGCAGTTTCTGTTTCGAAACCGTCTTTTCCCACCCTTCCAAAATTGATTTTGTCGCCCGGGCCAAGGCTTTGGGTTACCAGATAATTCTCGTTTTTATCCATCTTCGGTCGCCGTCCCTCAATATCGCTCGCATCGCCCAGCGCGTGGAGGAGGGCGGCCACAATGTTCCCGATGACAAAGCCAGGAGCCGCATTCCGCTCTTATTGGCCAATATACAAACAGCGATTGCCCTGTGTGACCAGGTCAGGGCGCTGGATAACTCCAGCGTCGACAATCCTTTTGAGCCGGTTTTTACCTTGAGAGAGGGGCGGCTCGAGCTGCAGCAGCCGGAACTTCCGCATTGGGCGGCGTACTTGCTGCAAGCGCGGGGCTCATCGCGCTGACAACGCTATTGGGACAGCTACCGGGGATAGGCGGATAGGCTTGATAGGCAAGCTACTCCAAATCGATGGCGCGAATCGCCTGCTGTAAAAAGCTGATTCGGGCCTCGATGTTCGGGCGAGTGCCAGGCTCGCTGGCGTCGACAATACTCTGGTCGGCCTGCACTGCCAGCATCAGCCAGCCACGCACCATGGTGTAGTAGCGCGAATCGGTGCCCAGCTCGGTAATCGTGGCCATGGCATCGGCGGTGTTTGGATCGCGGATGGC
>CBDUUA010000422.1:0-2786 GCA_965370135.1 uncultured Cellvibrionales bacterium | reverse complement strand
GGGCCTGAATAGTGACGATTGGCAGCGATACCGCACGCTCATGCAAGGCATCCGCAGCAGTATCAGCCCCGCCAGTCTCTCACCGATTGAGGTGCTGGGTATCCATGCACGGAACGGGGAAGAGCGACGCCGCTATGCCGAGAAATGGGCAGTGATGATGCGCGAGGATGCGGAGCGTATCCTGGCTTTTCAGCATGCCTATGATGACGCGCAACAGCGTTTATTTCCCCAGGGTCAACTGATTGATGCGGTAAAACTCGCGATGCATCAGTCAAAGACAAAACCCGCCGCGGAGAGGGAATTGGATGCCACTGATCGTGTGCTGTTTTTCACCGCAACGGATTGCGTTGCCTGCGATGCCATACTGGATCGTCTACTTGCCAGGTTGCCAGCGATCGATGGCATTGATATCTACCTGCTGGATGTCGCTCCGGCGGATGAAGCTCGTATTCGTGAATGGGCCGGGTCGAGGAAAATTGAGCCAGGCTGGGTGCATGGACGACGTGTCACCTTGAATGTCGATGGGGGTGCACTCGATAAGCTTGCCGTTCGCCTGGGTGATCCATTGGCGCAACGCCCGGTAGTGCTTCGCCGTCGCGGTGATGCGGTATTGCCGTTGTCCAGTTCCTGGTTTTGATATCGGAGATGAAGGCCTGTGATAAAACGGCTTTGGTTGATTGTTGTGACCTTGGCAGCGGGTTCGATGAGTGTAATTCGTGCCGATGAAGTACCGCCTGCGTATCAGGTGATTGCTCGGGAAAATGGTTTGCCCGCTCCCTTGTTCTATGCAGTGGCTTTGACCGAGAGCGGTCAGCGCGGTTTGAGTCAGCGCCGATTGCGCCCCTGGCCCTGGACATTGAACGTCAACGGTCGAGGACAGTTTTTTTCGTCACGCAAAGCGGCGTGGCTGGCATTGCAGCGTGCCCTGGCCAGTAACGAGCGCTCAGTGGATATCGGCCTGATGCAAATTAACTGGCGTTACCACCATCAAGCCCTGGGATCAGCCTGGCATGCGTTGGATCCCTATCACAATCTGCGTGTCGGTGCGGCGATTCTCAGGCGGTGTTATTCGGCAGAATCCGATTGGAGGGAAAGCCTCGGTTGTTACCACGCACCGAATAATCCGGTCAGAGCAAAAAAATACCGCGAGCGAGTCACAAGGCATTGGCGGCGAATCACGCAAAAGCGCGAAGGATAAACGAGAGGCGTAACCCCCATGAACAGCGGAATGCACGGCCACTTGGCCGGCTTGGTCTTGTTGATTGCACTGCCGGTGTCGGCATCTGCGGAGTTGACGGTAATCTATGATTCTGGTCAAACACGCCCCATTGCACCCTACCTGAAATCGATACAGCCGCCTGAATCCCGAAGCTCGAAGGTATATGAAGGCAACCCTATCAATGAGCTAGAACGCTTGGGGCCGGCGCAGATCAGCAATCTGTTACCCATTCGGTCACTGGAACTGACACCCGGCGCACTCATTGCGAGCACCGCCTCACCGGCAACGCTTAATCGTCTGGCGCTTGGACATGCACGCCCGTTTTTCCTGGTGGGTTCGGATGTTCTGTCGCAACGCTGGTTGATCGCCAGGCGGGCTGAGCTGCTGCACCTGGGGGCCGTCGGCATGTTGATCCAGGCCGAAATCGAAATGGATGTGCGCCGCATGGCAGAACTTGCCCAGGGCCTACCCATGACACTCGGTTCCGCCACGGATATCGCCAAAGCGCTGGGTATTGACCACTATCCGGTATTGATTTCTTCCAGCGGCATTGAGCAGTGAGCGCCCATCCCATAGAGGCTCTGCTGAGGCCGCCGGTTGAACTGTGGTCGATGAGCGCGGCCTTTGCGGCGGGCCTGATCGCTTTTCTGGCGCCCTGGGCGCTGATGATGCCCCCGGGCGTGGCCACTATGGCAGGGGCGAGCCTTTTCTTTTTTGGCAGTATCCGGGCGAAGCAGGCCTGGCAGGTGTTGCGCTACCAACGCAATATGCGTCGCTTACCGTGCTATCGATTACGTGCGGACCAGGTGCCGGTTAGCCAGCACAAATTGTTTCTGGGCAAGGGTTTTCGCTGGACGCAGCAACATACCCAGCGCTTGCGCGACACCTTAAAGCCCGAAGTACAACGCTATGTACAGCCAGGCTATCTCTACCATTGGGCAAGACAAAAGGAAGTGGCCTGGGAGCGGCTGCCTGTACTTTCACTCCTTGCTAAAGGCTTACGCAGTCGTTCAAGATTGAATCCACTGGCGCCATTACCCGCCGTTGGCGGTAAACCGGCATTGCATGCGGTGGAATCCAGCGAACAGCCGGTGTGGATGGAGCTGGGCGAGCGGGTCGGACATACCCTGGTATTAGGCACTACCCGTGTCGGTAAAACCCGACTGGCCGAAGTGCTGATTACCCAAGATATTCGCCGGGGCGATGTGGTGATCGTGTTTGACCCCAAAGGCGATGCCGATTTGCTGCGGCGCATTTATGCCGAAGCGAAACGCGCCGGGCGGCTGGATGATTTTTATCTGTTCCACCTGGGCTTTCCGGATATCTCCGCTCGCTACAATGCCATCGGCAATTTTTCACGCATCACCGAGGTGGCCACCCGGATTGCCAATCAGTTACCCAACGAGGGTAACTCCGCCGCCTTCAAAGAGTTCGCCTGGCGCTTCGTCAATATTATTGCTCGGGCGTTAGTGGCACTGAATCGTCGGCCCGATTACCAACAGATTCGCCGCCATATCAATGATATCGAGCCCCTGTTTGTCGAGTACGCCCGGTATTGTGCCAAACA
>CBDUUA010000421.1:0-2802 GCA_965370135.1 uncultured Cellvibrionales bacterium | reverse complement strand
GGTCTGGGTGCTCAGGCGGATAGGGGTCTACCAGACGTTCAAAAAATCCAAACATTGCGAGGCCCGAAATAAAGGAGCAGATTGTACCCCCGCAGGAGCACAATCGCCGAATAAATTCGGCCCTACAAGGTTCATCGTTCAGTGCAACGCCGTCAGGCTGAATATATTCGACCCGTTGCGATGAAAAATCTAGCTGACTCGCTGCAGGGCCACCGGCACAACTTTGTGCCAGGGGGTGCCGGCAATGGCATCCCGATGCGCCGTGTCGGTCAACTCATTGACCGCCACCCCCACACGAGGGCCGCCGGCACTACCATCGAGGCCAGTACCGTTGGGCAGGGAAACGTGTCCGGGCTGCATGCGCTCGCTGATCTCCACCACCGCTTGCGCCGTTGCCCGGGACGAGCGAATCCTGACCAGTCCCCCGTGCTCCAGCCCCAGGCTGTGCGCATCCCCGGGGCTGATTCGCAGGGCGCCGGCAAAGTCCTGGCGCCGCCAGGCCGGGTCGCGATAGATGGTATTGGCGGTATAAGAGCGCCGCTCGCCAGCCGCCAGCAAAAACGGAAACTCCTCGCTCACCAGAGCCTGGGGCCCGAGCTGTAATTGCGTCAGTTGCGTCAGTAACTCCGGCATCACCGCCTGGATGCGATGCTCCTCGGTATTGACCGACTGCCAACTGCTGTCGTAATCGTCGACCGCAAACACCAGACCCTGGGGATGATCGAGCATCGCCTGAAACAGGTTTTCTCCCAGCGCCATGCCGTCACCCTCGATGCCCGCCCGCCGCACCGAATCGGGATATTGCAGGGCAAACAGTTGCGCTACCGGCCAAAGGGCCGCGGCGTTCTGGTATCCCGCCGGCAATTGCGGCCCCAAAATGCGGTGCAAAACCACGGCGCCCAGCTTCATCAAGGCTGGATTGCGCTGCATGGCGCCAAGGAAGGTTGTGGCAAATGCTGCCCTGCCCTGTTGTTGCAGCGCCGCTGCCAGATCGTTCAATTCTGGCGGCATGGCTCCCAGCGCCTCAACCAGGCGGCAGTGAATTTCTGCCTCCGTCAGCACATCCGACCCCGCGGGCGGCTCGACGATGGCCGGACGCAGGTGAAAATAATTCGCCGGCATCTCGAAGTTAAAGAAAGTCGCCTCCGCCTTCTCATATTGATTGGCCACGGGCAGTACATAATCGGCATGGCGCGCGGTTTCACTCATGGCGACGTCAATCACCACCGTGCACTCCAGCGACTCCATGGCCTCGGCAAAGCGCCGGGAATCCGCCAGTGAATGTACCGGGTTGGCCGCCTCGATAATCATCGCGCGAAAGCGATCCGGGTGCCCGGTGAGAATCTCGTCGGCGATCACATTGCACGGCATCAATCCGCCGATAATCTCCGCCCCGGTCACCGGGCTGCGCCGGCCGCGATCGGTCGACGCATTCAACAGGCTGCGCAGGGGGCGCGGGATATATTGGCTGCCACGCTTGCCGAAGTTGCCTGTCAGCAACCACAAAAGGCGATTCAAATAGCTGACCAGAGTGGAGTGGCGATTCATCTGCACCCCCAGATCCTCGGCAAAGGCAACGCTGTCGGCCTCTACCATGCACTGCGCCAACTCGAACAGTTGCTGCTCAGGCACACCGGCATGGGCACAATAGTCGCTCACCGGCACCTGCAACAACAGCGGCATGACCTGGTCCATGCCGGCGGTATGCAGGTCTATCCAGTGCTGATGTTGCCAGCCCTGCTGTGCGATCACCCCCAGTAGCGCCGCCAGCGCCCAGGCGTCAGTGCCGGGTTTGACCCGCACATGAATATCCGCCAACTCAGCAGTTTCCGACAGGCAGGGATCGAATACCACCAGGGTGCGCTCGGGATTCCGGGCGATGGCTCGTACAGTGAGCCGCGAGCGCGGTACGCCGTGGGACTGCCAGGGATTCTTGCCGATGAAGACCCCGACCTGGCAGTGCTCGAAATCACCGTTGCGGGCCGAGGCGCCGAACATCTGCGAGGCCACCAGCAACTCGCCGGTTTTCTCCTGGGCCAGGGCGTTGGAGCGGTAGCGACTACCCAGTGCCGCCAGGGTCGACATGGCATAGCCCGCGGGCAAATGATTGCCCTGGCCGCCGCCACCGTAATAAAAGATCTTATCGCCGCCGTGGCTATCGCGAATAGCCGCCAGTTTAGCGGCAATCTCACTGATGGCAGTGTCCCAACTGACCGTGGAAAAACTGCCGTCGGCATTGCGTTTCTGCGGTGCGGTGACGCGATCGCGGCCGCGCTGGTAATAGGGCAGGCGCGAGGCTTTCTGACACAGATAGCCCCGGGAAGCGGGATGATCCTTGTCGCCCCTCACCTTGAGGAACTGGCGAGAGTCATCACCGCCGATCTGGATTTCAATGCCGCAGTTATTCTCACACAAAATGCAGGCGCTCTTATGCCACGCTGGTTCCATAGCTCCATCTCCCGGGTCGATAGTAGGTGGCTAAGGTAACATCCATACGGACGACCGCGCCACTGGCGTGGCACTTACTGGAGTAGCTTTTGCAGCGGGATTAACCCTTGCATAAACAGCCACCGCGGGTTTGAATAGCGCCTTTTTCAAGCCCACCCAGGAAAGCTGTCTATGCTTGCAATTCGATCTGCTCCAATTCTTCTATCACACCGGCGATCACGGCTGCTGCCATACCTGCTGTTACTCGCGGTGTCACCCGCTCTATTGGCCGGAGCCGGCGAATGGCGCGAAGTACCCATGAGCAATATCGACGATACTGTCGCGTTATTAAAGAGCCTCGACTACACGCCGGAA
>CBDUUA010000420.1:0-2807 GCA_965370135.1 uncultured Cellvibrionales bacterium | reverse complement strand
AGAGCTCGTCGATGGCGGCAATTGCAAATAAAAACCAGCCTCTTCAATCTTGCTGATAACCTCCTTGATATCCGCTATCGCCAATTTGCGCTCGGGGGTCAGCAGCAGCGTCATCGCCGCCACCGGAGTACCGAAACGCTGCATCAATTCCGGCGGCACAGGCTCGAGCCCTGCTGCGGCATCGACGTAGAGATACATACCTTCATGACGAGAACTTCGGAAAACCTTGCAGACCCGTTTCATTGTCCCGCGATCTCCCGCAGTTTTACGTCAAGTAGTTGCCGCCGCCATTGACTGATGCCGGGGGGTAGCAAATCCTGCTGCCCCGACAGCAGCCGCAGGGTCGCCTCTGCCATTTGTTTGCGATTCATCAGCAATTCAGGCGCCAGTGCCTGTTGCTCGGCGCAGGACTTCACCACCGCCTGTATCCGCGCCAGGCTGGGCTTATCGGCGGGCTGTATCGGGCTTGGCAAGGCTTGCGGCAGCTGATCTGCCGGTAGTTGCTTGGCCTGCTCTACCAACTCCAGTAGCTGCGATCCCCGCTTGCGCACCGTTGACCCTTGCATATCCTTGACCCGCAGCAGCTCTTCCTTACTGCGGGGCTGTATTTTTGCCAGTGAGATAACAGCGCTGTCCTTCAGCACCCAGCTTCGGGGGAGATCGGCGCTGCGGGCCATGTGCTCGCGCCAGGCACAAACGGATCGGGCAACCCCGAGCTCCCGGCCTGATAAGCGCTGCGCACCTTTCAGTTTGCGATAATACTGCGCCGGCTCAATGAGGGTCGCCAGGGTCGAGCCCATAGCGGCGCTATCCTCAATAATCCATTCCAGCCGCCCTTTAGCGGCAGCGAGTTCCGACAGCTGCCTATAGATCTTAAACAGGTAATGGACATCGCAGGCAGCGTATTGCAACTGTTTGTCCGACAAGGGCCGAGCCAACCAATCAGAATTGGTTTCATCCTTGGGCAAGTCGACCTCACACAGGGCCAACACCAGCTTGTGATACCCCATGGAGGGGCGCAAACCGCAGAGGCCCGCGGCAATCTGGGTATCGAACAACGGTGCGGGTATCACCCCCAGCAAGCGCCAGAAAACCTCGAGATCCTCGCTGCAGGCATGGAGAATTTTCAACACACTCGATGCCGCCAGAACCTCTGCCAGCGGCTGCCAACAGTCGATTTCCAGTGGGTCGACAATGACCACGGACTCACCATCACAAAATTGCAATAGTGCCGGAATGGGGTAAAACGTGCGCCGCCGGACAAACTCGGTGTCGATAACCAGCGCGTCGAGCTGCAGCCATCCGCTGCATACCTCCAGCAGCTCGGCGTCGCTGCGAACCCAGCGAATCGGGTTATTCAATTGGGGCCCATTGGCCATGCTTGCATTGTTCATGGTCGCGTGTGTCATGGTTTAGAGAACAAGTTGCCGGCCGCTAAACGCGTGGGCCAGGGTGCCGCCATCGATATACTCAAGATCACCACCCAGCGGCACACCGTGGGCAATCCGCGATACCCTGGCGCCGATCGCCTTGAGTTGCTCGCTGATGTAATAAGCCGTCGCCTCGCCCTCAACGGTGGTCCCGGTGGCAAGGATCACCTCCTGCACCTGAGCGTCGGCAACACGCTGTAGTAAATGGTCGATGCCAATCTGCTCCGGACCAATGCCGTCGATGGGCGACAAATGCCCCATCAGCACATGGTAGCCACCCTTAAAGCCCCCGGAGCTCTCAATGGCGAGAATATCCGCGGGGGTTTCGACCACACAAATAATACTGTGATCCCGCCTGGGACTGAGGCACAGCTCGCATACCTCGGCCTCGGTGAAAGTCCGGCAGTTGTTACAGCGGCCGATGCGCTCCATCGCCTGATCCAGCACCTGCGCCAGCGCCCGGCCCCCTTGCCGGTCTCGTTCCAGCAGGTGCATAGCCATGCGCTGGGCTGACTTGGGGCCTACTCCCGGCAAGCAGCGCAGGGCGCCGATCAATTGTTGCAGCAGGGGACTAAAAGCCATAAGCGCCAACTCAAAAAGGCATTTTGAAGCCTTCGGGCAGCGATATGCCGCCGCTGAGCTCCTTCATTAAATCCTGCTGGCCGGCCTCGACCTTGCGCACCGCATCATTCACCGCCGCCGCCAGTAAATCTTCCAGCATGGACTTGTCTTCCGCCAGCACACTGTCGTCGATGGCAACCCGTTTAATATCGTGGCGACCGTTCATCACCACGGTTACCAGGCCGGCGCCGGCAGAACCGGTGACTTCCTTTTGCGCCGCCTCGTCCTGCGCCTTGCGCATCTTTTCCTGCATTTCCTGTGCCTGTTTCATCAGGTCACCCAAGCCTTCCTTAAACATGAAATCTCTCCAATTTTCATCAAACACGGATTCGCACCATAGCGCCAATCCCACCAGGAATTAATCCAATGGCTGCACTGTCCCGGTATCCAGGCGACCACCAAACTCATTCTGCAGCAAGTTGATATTCGGGTCAGACTGCAGCTCATCGAGGGCCAGCTGCAAACGCTCAGCCTTGAGTCGCAGGCGGTACAAGGCCGGGGATTCCCCTGCCAGCACACCCTGCTCGATAGCAATGCTGACACTGTGGGCAAAGTATTCGCTTAACGCATCTTGCAAGCGCCGCCGATGCTCGTCACTGTAAAGCCCGGCTTGCTCCTGGTCGAGCATAAAGTGCAAGGTCTCGCCCTGTACCGACACCAGTACCGCATTGGAAACGACGCTGCGGGTAACACCGCTAATATTCAGTGCCGGAAACAGCGCCAGCCAGTGTGCCGGCGTCAGCTCCGCCAGGGAAA
>CBDUUA010000419.1:0-2809 GCA_965370135.1 uncultured Cellvibrionales bacterium | reverse complement strand
CTGGCAGCACACTACGAGCAGTGGCTGGATCGACGCATTCCGCCCGCCCAGCAAATCCGGCTCGATCAAAAACGAATTTTTATTTTTCCCACCCGGGCCGGCTTTGTTTATTTTGCCCTCCTCGGCCTGTTGTTGCTCACCGCCATCAACTACCAGAATAACGCCATTTATCTACTGGCATTTATCCTGGCAGGGCAATTTGTGGTGGCTATACTTGCGACCTATTCCAACCTCGCCGGTCTACAGGTGCGCAAGGGTAGTCACACTCCGGGCTTTGCCGGTGATCGGGTGACATTTCGTCTGATTCTGACCCGCGGGCCCGATAAAAAATACTTGTCAATTCGCGCAGGTTGGCCCGATCAGTTGATGATTCAGACCCATCTGGACTTACAGATCGAGACGGTGGTAGAGCTTTATCATCTGGCGCCGAAGCGCGGACTGTTGCGGCCGCGGCGAGTGCGCCTGGAAACGGTCTATCCCTTTGGCCTGCTGAGGGCCTGGAGCTGGCTCGACCTCAATATGGAATCCTGGGTATATCCGCGGCCGCTGGTCACCCGGCCGCTGCCTGTGGTTGAGCAGGATGCCGGGGCCGGGGATCGGTCCAGCTTTCAGCAACAGGATGAATTTACCAATATTCGCCCCTGGCGCAAGCATGATCCGCCCCGGCAGATTCTATGGAAGGCCTACGCCAAGCAACAGCCACTGATGACCATGGAGTTTACCGAATCCTTGCTCAAGGAAGTCTGGCTGGATGAGACCAAGGCCGTGGGCACCACCCTGGAAGAGCGCCTGTCAGCACTTTGCTATGCCGCGTTACAGCTCAATCGCCAGGATGTGCTCTTCGGCTTAAAACTGGATAGCTGGGAAATTGCGCCCGGTGAGGGTGAGGAACACCTGCATCAAGTATTGGGATTACTGGCGCGCTATCGCAGTGAAGAGTATCGTCAATGAGTCGGGCTGTCAGCTATGAAAGCCAGATATCGCGAAGTAGCCTGTTTTGGCTATTGCTTGCCCAGTTTGCCCTGATATTGCCCCATATTTCCGGCCTGCCTTTATGGTTGTTCGGAGTGTGTCTTTTCTGCGGTTTCTGGCGCATACAAATCTACCGAGGCAAGTTTCCCTTTGCCAGCGGTATTACCCGGGTGGTCATGATTGCCGGATCCCTGCTTGCCGTGGTATTCAATTATGTCGATCACCTTGGCCTCGATGCCGCGGTGACTTTTCTTATTTTGATTTTTTTCCTCAAGCTGCTGGAAACGCGGCGTGCCAGGGATATGTACGTCACTATCTTCCTGGGGTATTTTGTGGCTGCCACCCAGCTACTCTACAACCAGTCTGTAGTTGCCATGATGTATGCGGTGGTTTGCTATTTGCTGCTATCGGTTTCGCTATTGGCTTTGCACCACCGGGATTTTCGCAGTTTCGGTTTACCCATTGTTCGAACGGGCGCGTTAATGCTGCAGGGCATACCCGTGTTGCTGGTGTTGTTCCTGTTTTTCCCCCGGGTGGACCCGCTGTGGTTAGTGCCCATGCCGAGCCAGGCCAAGCGGCCCGGGCTCAGTGATACCCTGAGCCTGGGTGCTTTTGGTGCTCTCGCCCAAAGCGATGCGGTGGCATTCAGGGTTGCATTTGAAGACGCGGTGCCGACCATGAGTGAGCTCTACTGGCGGGGTGTGGTTTTCGAGAACTTTGACGGCAATAACTGGAGCATCGCCAACGCCTCTGAGCTGCCCGTGAAACAAGCTCAGTGGCACTATAAAAAACAACGTGGCACGGCCTACACCTATAGTGTGATACTAGAGCCGACGAATCAAAGCTGGCTTTTCGCCATGCCCGTCGCCAGGCCGAGGGATCGAGGCATCCTGTTGACGGCGGGCTTTAATCTGCGCCTGCCGGCGCTACCGCAGGGACGCTTCCAATACCGGGTGACATCACAAGCCTATCGAAGTCTGGAACCAGAGCTATCCAGTGAGGCGCAACAAAGGAACCTGGCCCTGCCGGAAGACAGCAATCCACAATCTAAACAACTCGCCCGGGAGATCGCATACCAGTACCAAAAACCGGAAAAGATTGCCGCGGCTATCATGACCCGATTTAACCGGCAGCAGTATTACTACACCCTTAACCCGCCGGTATTCGGCCAGAACAGCATCGACGGTTTTTTACTGAAGAGCAGGCAGGGATACTGCGAACACTATGCCGCATCTTTCGTATTTCTAATGCGGGCTGCCGGTGTGCCGGCCCGTGTGGTGGCGGGCTATCTCGGTGGCGAGCTCAACCCCTTCGAGGACTATATCAGCGTCAGGCAGATGGACGCCCATGCCTGGTCCGAAGTGTGGCTGGAGGGCAGGGGTTGGGTGCGCTACGACCCGACGGCGCAGGTGGCGCCGGAGCGCGTTACCCAGGGGGTGGAAGCGGCGCTGTTGCAGCGCAATGAGTTTATGCCCGGCGGTTTGCTCGGTTATCTGGGCTACGACAAGCTGGCATGGTTGCAGGATATGCGCTTGTGGTGGGATGCGGTCAATTATGGTTGGGCGCACTGGTTCCTGAATTATAATCGCAGCACACAATTGGATTGGATGAAAAGCTGGTTCGGCACCGGCGAATTGAGCACCTTGATACAAGTGATGGCGGTTGCTTTGTCCTCCAGTATCCTGCTGTTGCTACTGTGGATGTTCCGCAAGTTGCTGTTTCGCAGACGGCCGCCGGCGCACCTGGCGGCAATATTTTTTAGCGGCTTATTGGGCTTGCTGGGCTCCAGTAGACGCCCGTCGGAATCCATGGTGAGCTACTGTGGGCGGGTTGCCGA
>CBDUUA010000418.1:0-2812 GCA_965370135.1 uncultured Cellvibrionales bacterium | reverse complement strand
CATAAAAACCAGATCAAGCAGAGAAATCAACACGATCATGGCAAATAGTGGTAGCGATACCCTGCTCAGCAACTGGAATAATTCTTTGGGATCAACAAGGCTTGCCAGAAAAGCAATAATCGCGATTGCGACCAAGCCTTTAAGCACGCTCTTGAAATTAGCCTTATTGATTAGCAATTTGGAACACTTTAGGAGGCTGCCCGAGAATGATGCCCGTAGCGAGCGGACGAGGGACCGAGTCAGATTTTATGCTCGAATGAGGAGAATATTGGGTATATTTGACGAGTTCGAGCACGAAATCTGGCCGGTATTCACGTTCGCGCAGTAGGTTAAACATTCTCGGACAGCCTCCTGGGACTGTTTAGTGCTGAAAGTCCTGGGTCAGGCACAGTGGCGACAACACGGTTTATCCGGAAATCAGGGTAGGTACTTCACAATGCCCGGCCCAAGCAGTCGTGTTAGCCACACAGGAAGGCGCTGCCAAACAGATATAACCAGGCGGTACTTGGGATTGTCGGGATTTATTTTTGGCGGCTCACCGCCATCCCGTAGCCAATAGTGCCAATACAATTGCTTTGGCTGTGCGCCCCATTGCTTTTTAAAACGGTAGGTAGGTGCGTCCTGGGTCGAGCGCCCAAAATCGAAAACCCTATAACCACTATTTCGGGCCTGGCGCAACAATTCCCAATAGAGGAACATATTGGCATCGTAGCGATTGGCGCTGCGCAGCGTAGAAGCCCAGGGAACCTCCATGCGCAGCTTATATCCCAACAGGAAAGCAGCTGATACCGGCTTACCCTGATGTCGCACAACCACCAATCGCCGATCCCCTACTATCGACTCCAGCAGATTTTGAAAGAAAGCCTTGTCGTATACTGGCGTTCCCAAGTCCCGCATGTTTTCGGCAAAAACCCGATAGAAATCATCCAGCAACTCCATGCCGCCACTTTCGACTTCCAAACCAAATCGAGTGCCCCGTTTAATCTGTGCCCTGACCTTAGTGCCTATCTGCTGCCATAGCTGTTGCTCGGAAGCCGGCAAATCCAGCCACATCGCAACTTTATCGGTGCGCACGGGCAGACCATGCACCGGTGCACTATCCCGGTATTCAATATGGCTACAACCACGATTTTGAGCTAATTGCGCCGCCGCGCTTAGCAACAGCTCGGACACTGCGTCATCCAAAGCCAGCACACCGCCATAATTGAAAAAAGGCTGGGACACCATGAAATCGCCAAATAAGCGGCTCTTTAATCGCACCAGCGGCAACACACCGACAACCCGCTGTCCCTCGGTTGCGGTTAAATAGTCGGTCTCATGACCAAAGCTCTGCTCTATGATCAACCGCATACCGCTGAGGTGATACACACAGCCCTGGGGATGCTGCTCCACAAAATCATCCCAGGCTTGCTCTGCCTCTACCTCTACCTTCAGTTTAGTGATGTCAACAGCGCTGATATCAACCGGCTGCTCTAGGCAATCGCCAGCTTTTGGTGAAATATCCACGGAGGGCACCGGGGGTGCCAATAATTCGAATAGCTTTGAATCCAGCGCTTTAAGCTGGCTCTTCGTCTTTTTCTCCTCCGCACTCAAAAGCCTTTTTCTGGCTAGCAAGGCATCGGGGCTTGCACCTGCTTTTTTCGCAGCGCCAATGGCTTTGGATAGCTCACGGGACTCAAGTGCAACGCCTTGACTACTGTCCAGCAAACTCTGCCTCTGCTCAAGTATTTCCGAGAGTGCACGCTTGCCCACCCGAATGCGATACTGTCGCACCCAGTCGATGGGATCTTTTAACAGTTGCTTTTTTTCAGTTGGGCTGAGAGCTTTGACTGCCGTAGTCATAGACAGGTAATCCATTGTGTTGCTGACGCGTAGCGAGCACTTCCGCCACGGTAGTAAATTGAAAGTCAGAGAGCAAGCGCTCCAGGCGCTGCTCACACCGACCCAGGTTCTGGTAATGCCGAAAGCGCGATAGCCAAGAGGCATTTTCCACCCGGGGCTGACCGGGATCAATTTCCCAGGGGTGCAGGTAAAAAATAAAAGGTTGGTCTAAGTCTCGCTGACTTTTGCGCAACAGCGCCCGGCTAAACCAATAGGGATAGAGCCGGAAATAGCCGCCACCCGCCACCGGCAAGCTCCATCGAAAAAGTCTGGCGACAGTGAGTGGAAATTCCAGCAGCTCACCCCCAGATGGGCCAATAGCCCGATGAATACGTGCTGGCGCGTTAGGCATTCCATAGCGATCATGGTAGACCGGAAAAATACTGGAATCGTACTCAAAGCCCAACTCAGCAAGAATATCCAGGGCCCAGAGGGACTCACCCGTAATTGAATAGCTCGCTGCGCGATAGCCATTTACTGACGCGCCGATAATATCTTCCAGCAGAGCTTTGGATTTGGCAGTCTCGGACCTGAATACCTCGGGGCTCTGTTGATAAATCAACTGATGGCTATACCCGTGGCTGGCCACCTCATGCCCCTGGGCGACAATATCCCGCACCAGGCCGGGAAACCGCTCTGCCACCCAGCCAAGCACAAAAAAAGTTGCACGAGTATCACTCCGTGCGAACAGCTCGAGCAGTTTGCGGCTATTGGCTTCTACTCTTGGACTCAGGGTGTCCCATTGAGAGGGCTCGATGGTGTCGGCAAATGCCGACACATGAAAGTAATCTTCGACATCAACAGTCAAGGCATGACGCATAAGGGGTTTCTTTGACTTTAATTCAGGACTTTAATTCAGGACTTTAATTCAGGACAATATTCAGGACAATATTCAGGGCAATGCAACGAAATGGCATTTTACACCTAATAA
>CBDUUA010000417.1:0-2818 GCA_965370135.1 uncultured Cellvibrionales bacterium | reverse complement strand
TTCCATCAAACCTTGTCGCACAGGATTTCCGGGCGCGGCTGCGGAATCACCACCTTGTCTACCAGCAGCCCCTTGTCCCGAATAAATTCCGCCGCCGAGTCGAGTGCCGCGGTGACCGCGGCCACATCCCCGGTCAAGGTCATGTAGCCCTTGCCGCCAATCGCCATGGCGAGATGAACTTCGATCAGTTGTACATTCGCCGCTTTCACCGCGGCGTCGGCAGCCTCGATAATAGTGGCCACCGAAAACGTCTCCAGTATACCCAGGGCCGCTGTCTCCTCGATAACCCGGGTACCGCTGATAGCGGGAAACACATCCTGGTGAACATTGGGCAATAACAGTTCGTCCACCACGGTTTCGCCGCCGATATCGAGGCCGGCTCCCATACTGGCCTCGACGGCGGCCACGTCCCCCGCCACCATGACCATAAACTTGCCGGGGCAGATGGTGCGGTTAAACAGGATTTCCACCGCCGCCGCTTTCAACATGGCATCCCCAACCAGGTAGCCTCGAGCTATGGAATTCAATTCGATCAGGCCAATCGCGTTACTCATGCTTTTCTCCACCTACTTGTATACCCCTGAATGGTATTTAATTAGTGCCCGTCCGAATGGCCGGCCCCCGGAAACGACTGTATTGGATTCTGGTTTTAGTTGTAGGGCGCAATTCTGCCAAATCAATGTCATAGCAAAATGCATTGGCGGAATAAATTCCGCCCTACAGAGAATGTTGCTTGAGATAAGTGCCATTCATCTTCACCTAGCCGGCCAGTATGGTTACATTGGAATCGACGGCACTGACCGTACCATTGATACTGGCATGTATCGACACGCCTAGTGCGCCATCCGGTGCCCTGCCGATCTGGTCGCCGCAGCTGACTTTAGCGCCGGGCTTTACGGTGGCGACGGCAGGGGCGCCAATATGTTGCTGCAGGGGAATCGTCACTTTGGACGGCGCGTACTTCCTGTCAACAAAGGGCGCCTTGGTCTTGTCATAGTGGTTCAAACCCAGCCGCCGAATCAGCCTCGCCGTGGGTACACCCCGGTAGTCCCGCATGGGGTGTACGTCAGTCGTCAGGTTCTGTAGTTGTACCGGGGTGAGCAGGGCGTCATTGGCGCGCAGATCCCGCTTGGTCGACACGCAGATATTGCGCGGATCCAATTGCTCCGGACAGGCCCAGAGACTGCAGATATTGCATTCACAACAAGCCTGGGCATGCATCGTCAGGGTTTCGCTCATCTCGCCGGTGGTGAGTAGCGATCGCATCACCAGGTGCGGCTTGATCGGATAGCCCAACAGGTAGCGAGGGCACATTTCGGTGCACAGACTGCACTGGTCGCAGCCGGACTTGCCGATGCGCTTGTAGGCCTTCTCCGGGGTCATCTTGCGCTTTGCGAGGTGACTGTCCCGGGGTATTACGATCACACCGCTGCTGGTGCGGGTGAGTAGCGTGGACATATCCTCCACCATGGGGCCCATCATCGGGCCGCCATCTACTACCACGTAGTCGTCTATCGTGGCGCCGCCGGCCATCTCCAGGGCCTCTGCCATGGTGCAACCAATCGGCAGCCAGTCGGTATAGGGCTCGACCACGCTACCGTGCACCGTGATCATGGTATGAGTGACCGGGCGGCCCTGGCTGGCGCGATACACATTCATCAGGGTTTCGACGTTTTGCACCACCACGCCGATCTCCTTGGGCAGGCCCCCCTGGGGAACCCGCTGCTGGGTCGCTTCATAGATCAGTTCGACCTCATCGCCCGCCGGGTAGACATTGGGCATTACCAACAGGCGGATATTGGCGGGAAGCTTCGGCGTCAGCACTTCAATCGAGTGCACATGCTTTTTCTTGAGGCCGAGGAGCCCCTCCGTCGCGCCTACCTGGGTCATGGCCAGCTGCATGCCTGCCAACAGCTCGTCGGTGTAGTGTTGCATCACCACCTGGTCCTTGTTGAGCAGGGGCTCACATTCGGCGCCGTTGGCAATGAGCACGCCGGCCTGGGCATCGAGTTTTTGATAGGTGGGGAATCCTGCGCCGCCGGCACCCACGACCCCGGCCTGTTTTACTGCCTCTAGCAAATTCGCCATATCAACTCTCTCATCACTTTCATCACGTTCATCAGTCAATGGGCCGCTGGGCGACATTCAGAACAGCGGCCTCGAAGGCATCGCAAGCCGCCTGGCAGGCGGCCTGGGAGCCGCTCAGGTAGCCGCCCGCATAGTTGGTTTCGGAGGGGGGCGGAAAAAAGCCCGACATTGTTACCGACGCAGCCTTGAGCGCGGCATCCAGGGCGAACATCGCCTCCAGCGGCGGCGCGATCAGATAGGCAAGCGCCTGCCCTTGTTCGACCTCGGCCTGCTTCGACAGATAGCTGCCGGTAGCCGAAACCACGTGGGCGAAATAGGCCAGCGAGCCGTCCTCATTGGCCGCCTTAAAGGCCGCCTCATGCTCGATGACTTCTTTGCAGCGCTCGATACCCGAGATCACATCGGCCGGGCCCTGACCGGCAATGATGCCGATCACCTCCCCGGACAAGGGGCCCGAAGCATGGGCCGCACCCGCATAAAACGAGGACGCGAACACCACCTCGACATCGGCGGCCTTGGTTGCCTCGTCGAGGGCCACATAGGTCACGTCGTCGCAGTCCGAGGTGATCAAGCCAATACTGTTCTGGCCGGTTTTCAGCTTCAGCTGCTCGGCCAGTGCCGAATCCACCGAGGCGATGATCCGGGTGGCCAGTACACTCGCTCTAAGTTCATCCAATACGGCCATAATCCTACTCCTCCCATTCTTGTGGCAAATGTGGCAAATGTGGCA
>CBDUUA010000416.1:0-2825 GCA_965370135.1 uncultured Cellvibrionales bacterium | reverse complement strand
CGCCATGCTGTCCCACTCTGCCAATAATGGCGCCCATGCTGCTAACGGTATTGCCGCCGTGTTTATAGCAACCGGCCAGGACGAAGCCAATGTCGCCGAGTCCCATGCCGGCCTGGTCTATACCGAACTGCTGGACAATGACGACTACTACTGGTCGATCACCCTGCCCTGCCTGATTGTCGCCAGTTACGGCGGCGGCACGGGCCTGGCCACCCAGCGAGAGGCACTGGAAATGCTGGGCTGCTACGGTCAGGGCAAAGCCAATAAGCTGGCGGAAATAGTCGCCGCCACGGTACTGGCGGGTGAAGTCTCCTTGAGCAGCGCCATATTGGCCGGCGATTGGGTTTCCAGCCACGATCGATTGGGTCGCAATCGCCCCTGATGTGCCGAATCAACAGCCGAATAAAATCGATATTACAAATCCAATCGTACGGAGAAATCCGTAGGGTCGAATTTATTCGACCAGCCACTCTATCGACAAGCCGAAACCTAAAAGCCCATGGCAGCGAAGATTACCGATAGAGACTATCGGGAAAGCGCCCGGCGGCGGTATCCAGCACCATTCGCAAAATGACGCGAACCAAGTCTGGTGCGAGAGGTCAATACTCTACAGGCTCGCGGTATGTGCACGGTATGTTTGACCCTCGCAAAGTCTGTCACGGCGATCCTGACGTTCATGCCGGGATCAGGCATTGCAAGAACATTGGCTTGGAGGCATACCATGAAACGACACTACTATATTGCCGACGAATTGGATGAGCTCGCCGTAGTTCAGCGCGAACTACAGCAACAAGGCGTAAGTAACCCGCAGATTCATGTACTCAGCTGGGATGATGCCGAGGTCAAGCGGCGAGAGCTGCATGAGGTCGAATCGGTGCTTAAAAAAGACGTGGTTCACTCTATGATTCGCGGTGCGTGTATCGGCGCCGCAGTGGCCACGGTAGTCCTTGTCGGCGCCTGGTTGAGCGGAATGACAGCAACGGCAGCGGGGTGGACACCTTTTATTTTCCTCACAGTGGTAGCACTCGGCTTTTGCACCTGGGAGGGTGGCTTTTTCGGAATCCAGCAACCCCACTACCAGTTCAAGCGCTTCCAACAGGATTTGGATAGTGGAAAACACATCTTTTTTGTTGACCTGTATCCGGAACAGGAAGCCCTTATGGATCGGGTCGTCAGCCAGCATCCCAGGCTTGCTCATGCCGGTGACGACGAGTCGACGCCCTCCTGGATAGTGAAATTCCAGAACCGCTGGCACAACTTTGTCGAGGTCATGCCTTGAGGGGGCTCAGTGGGGCCAGTGTCGAGAGCTACTTGTAGGGCCGAATTTATTCGGCCAAATCTATGCCATAGCAAAATGCATTGGCGGAATAAATTCCACCCTACAGAGAATTTCGTGCCTGACCCCTTCGATATTGCCTGGTAGGAATACTAATCAATCACCTGTATTGATTGATCTTCAAACTCGACCACTTGGCCGGCGACAATTTTGCAGCGCTTGCGTCGCTCGATGTTGCCATCGACCGTCACCCGGGCATCATCGATCACCTGTTTGGCCAGCGCACCGCTTTCACACCAGCCTTCCACCTTGAGCAGATTATTCAAGGTAATGAAGGGCTTACCTGCCAGGCTGAATTGTTGCATCATCGAGCAGCGCTCCCTGCATTCTTCAGCCCGCTTTCCTGTGCATTTTTCTGTGCATTTTTTCGCCGCAGCTTGTGCTGCCGGTTTTCCCGATTGGCGGCGGATACGCCATCTCCCAGGTGCGTCACTCCCCGGGTTTTGGCCAGTCGCATTTGCTTTTCACGCTGGGCAAAGCGCCGCCGTTGGCGATCACTGGTTTTGTCGTAACAATGGGGGCAACTCACACCCTGAACATAGTGCTCGCTCTCCTGTTGCTGCCGGGTAAGAGGCATGCGGCAGGCGTTGCACTGCTGATAGCTGCCCTGCTCCAGCCGATGATTCACCGCCACCCGCTGATCGAATACAAAACACTCCCCCCGCCACGCGGATTCACTCTCAGGCACCTGCTCCAGATACTTGAGAATACCGCCCTCGAGGTGGTAGACCTCGTCAAATCCCTGGGATTTCAAGTAGGCTGTCGACTTCTCACAGCGAATACCGCCGGTGCAAAACATGGCCACTTTCTTGTGCCGGGCGGGATCGAGGTTCTCTTTGACGAATTGGGGAAACTCCCGGAAGCTCGTGGTTTTCGGGTTGATCGCGTTGTCAAAGCTGCCTATCTGCACCTCGTAGTCATTGCGGGTATCGACCAGGGTAATCTCGGGATCAGCGATCAGGGCGTTCCAGTCCGCGGGTTTTACATAGGTGCCCACAAACTGCGTCGGATCGATATCCGGCTGGCCCATGGTGACAATTTCCTTCTTGAGTTTGACCTTGGCTCGCAAAAAGGGCATCTCGTCGATGAAGGATTCCTTGTGACTCAATTGCTCCAGCCGCGAATCCTGCCTCAACCAGGCCAGCAGGGTATCGATACCCTCACGGGATCCGGCGACAGTGCCGTTGATACCCTCCCGGGCAAGCAACAGCGTGCCCTTGATATCATGGTCATGCATCACCTGCAGCAGTGGCTCACGCAGGCTCTCGAAGTCGTCCAGGGTAACAAACAGATACATCGCCGAAACGGCGATGGCGGGGCTATTGGTTCCAAGATTAACAGCCCCAGGGCTATGGCTCATAGTGTCTTCCTTCAGCTGACTGGAACGTAAATCCAGTGCGGTTATTTCAGGAGAGGGGATTATACGTTGATTGGATTCGCAATACTCATCGTGTGGTGGTAGAAAAAGCCTTTTAGAGAGGAGCCAGAA
>CBDUUA010000415.1:0-2826 GCA_965370135.1 uncultured Cellvibrionales bacterium | reverse complement strand
TTTCCCTGTGGCTGGAGACCGCGATCTCCCGGCCACCGATCGAAGCGCTGCTGGAATCCAGCGCCACCCGGATCGCAGGCTATCTTGTGACCGAGTCCTGCCCGCTAGCCAACACCAGCCAATTGGCGCCATTGGGCGAAAGAACCCCCGGGTTCAGCCAGCTGGCATTGCTGCAAAAACCGCCGCGCCTGAGCTACCCGGACTGGATTGAGACCTGGCATAATAGCCACACTCAAATTGCCCTCGACACCCAGTCGACCTTTCTGTACCGACAAAATGTGATCGCCAGAGCCCTGACCGATGCCGCGCCCCCCTGCGACGCCATCGTCGAAGAGGCCTTTCCCGAGGCCGCCATGAGCAGTTGGCAGGTGTTTTATAACGCCCGGGGCGACGAGGCCCGCTGCCATAAACATCAGCAGACGATGATCGACAGCTGTAGCCGTTTTATCGACTTTGACAAGATCGACGTCTGCGCTACCAGCGAATATGTGTTCAGGACCTTTCGCGACCAGGTGGGGGTAAATAGGCCTTGAGGCGTTAAAGATGGTGTGCGCCGCCAGCGCCCGGACAAGTCGCTGCCGCGGTACAGGTACTTGAGCTTTAGTGCATTAGTGCATTAAGCTGCTGGCCTTCAGTTATAAAACAACACTTCAGGGGGGATTCTTCGGCGCACTTGCCGATCGTTATGCCGACGGAAAATGGCTTATATATTGTTTTAATCAGTGTCCATGGATTGATACGCGGTACCGATCTGGAACTCGGCAGGGATGGCGATACCGGAGGACAGACCAAATACGTGGTCGAACTCGCCAGAGCATTGGCCGCACAGGCCGATGTCACCAGGGTTGACCTGCTCACTCGCCGTATCGTCGATGACAAGGTGAGCGCCAGTTATTCGGTGCGCTCTGAACAACTCTGCAAGAAAGCTCACATTATACGTATCGATGCCGGCCCTGAAGCTTATATCCGCAAGGAAGAGCTGTGGGATCATCTCGATAATTTTGCCGACAACGCCCTGGCTTACCTGCGCGAGCACGACCAGACGCCCCACGTAATCCACGGGCATTATGCTGACTCGGGCTATGTGGCATTGCACGTGGCCAACTCCCTGGGCGTCCCCCTGGTATTTACCGGCCACTCTCTGGGGCGGGTCAAACGCCGGCGCCTGCTGGCCATCGGTTTGAAAAAAGATGATATCGAAAACCAATACCACATCTCACGGCGCATCGAGGCCGAGGAGGATACCCTGGCCGCAGCCGTACTGGTGGTGACGAGTACCCACAATGAGATCGAGGAACAGTACGGCCGGTATGATCACTATCTTCCCGGCCAAATGCAGGTTATTCCTCCCGGCACAGATCTGCAGCGCTTCCAGCCGCCTCTGGGTGGCGAGTGGAACACAAAGACCGCAAAAAAGCTGATCAGCTTTCTTCGCGACCCACTCAAGCCCATGATTCTCACCTTATCGCGCCCCGACAAACGCAAAAATATCAGCGGACTGGTGGAAGCCTATGGTGAATCGCAGGAGCTGCAGGAAATGGCCAACCTGGTGATTGTCGCCGGTAATCGTGACGACATTCGGGAGATGGAAGACGACCCTCAGCAAGTCCTGACCGAACTGCTGCTGCTGATCGATAGCTACGACCTCTACGGCAAGGTGGCCTACCCCCGGAAGCACGACTCCAATGAAGTGGAAATATTTTACCGCCTGGCCGCCAGCAGCCACGGCGTGTTCATCAATCCCGCGCTCACCGAACCCTTTGGCCTGACCCTGCTGGAAGCGGCCGCCAGCGGTTTGCCCGTAGTTGCTACCGAAGACGGTGGCCCCGCTGATATTATCAAGCACTGCCGCAACGGAAGCCTGGTTGACCCACTTGACTCCGCGGCAATGGCAAAAACGCTGCTCAAGGTACTGAGCGATGCCCGGGAATGGCAGGCCATGGTCAATAATGGCCTCGCGGGTGTACATGAACACTATTCCTGGGAGAGCCACGCGAGCGACTACCTGGAGAAGATCCGCTCACTCGGCGACAGATCTCGGCCGACAGTGAAAAAGCCGCACGTGACGAGCCGTGCGATGCTATACCATGATCGGGCAATTTTTACCGACCTGGACCAGAGCCTGCTGGGGGACCCCGACTCCCTGGCAAAGCTTGTAACGGTGGTACGGGAGCACCGCAAGATCGTTACCTTCGGCATCGCGACCGCGCGGCGCCTGGAATCAGCGCTGCGCATCATGACGCGCTACGGCATCCCGCAGCCCGATGTGCTGATATCCAGCGTGGGCACGGATATCCATTATGCTCCCCAGCTCACGGTAGATAAGGCATGGGCTGAACACATCGACTACATGTGGGATCGGAAGAAGATACGCCGCGTGCTGGCGAAAGTTCCCGGTCTCAAATTGCAACTGAAAAGTGATCAGAGCTCGTTCAAGGTCAGTTACTACATCGACCCGCAGCGAGCACCGTGCTCCGATGAAATCAACAGCCTGCTGCGCAAGGCCGACCTGGCGGTCAACACATTTCTCTCCTTTGGCCAATTCCTGGATATCGTCCCAGTGCGCGCTTCCAAAGGTTTTGCCCTGCGCTATTTCGCCGACCAATGGGACATTCCGCTGGAACGCATCCTTATCGCGGGAGGTTCCGGCACCGACGAAGGCATGATTCACGGCAAGAGCCTGGCGGTGGTCGTCGGCAATCGACATGGGGAAGAACTCGCTCATTTGGCGGATGTAGAACCGATCTACTACGCATCTGCTTGCTACGCCAGTGGTATCCTCGAAGCTATCGATTACTATGACTTCTTTGGGGAGTGCAAACCACC
>CBDUUA010000414.1:0-2836 GCA_965370135.1 uncultured Cellvibrionales bacterium | reverse complement strand
TCTAGATAGTGGCATCGAGAGGAGAAAAATCATGGGTATACGTACTGTATTGGGTTTGGCGATACTGGTGAGTGTCAGTGGAGTTGTGGCGGAACCCACAGAAGAGGATCTGGTGCGCCAGGCACAGGTGATTGCCGCAGATTTTCAGGCCAATCTCAAATCTGCGCTTATGCAAGCCATGTCTAGCGGTGGGCTGGTTAGCGCTATCGAGGTCTGTCGGCTTGAGTCGCCAAAAATCACCGGGGAATTGTCTGGTGACGGCTGGGTGGTAGCGCGCACTGCATTAAAAGTGCGCAATCCTGCCAATGCCCCAAGCCCCTGGCAGCGGAGCCAAATGGAGTCCATGGTGAAAGCGCTGGCAGCGGGGGAGCAAGCTGCAGCGTTGACGGTGTCCGACGTTCGTGAGGGCGGTGAAGGTGGTAAGGGCGGTGAGGGTAAAGAGCTGCGCACTTTTTATTATATGCAGCCGATAATGACGGGTAAGCTTTGCATGACTTGTCATGGCGCCCAGTTGGCCCCTGATGTGCAGCAGGCATTGAACAAAAGCTACCCGGATGATCAGGCCGTCGGCTTTAGCGAAGGTGATTTGCGGGGGGCGTTTGTGTTCACCAAGACCTTGTCTGGTGGCTAAAAAGTATCTCCGATAATACCGCTGATAATGAAAACAACCGTGTTCAAGCTGGTGCTTGGCATTCCCATGCTGTTGGTGCTGGCCGTATTTGCCTTTGTACGCTTTGGCCCGGTCGAAATCGGCAATGTCCGCATGCTGCTCAACGCGATGAGCGGATCGGGAATTGACGCTCCGCAAGAATCAGTTTGGCGGCGTCGAATACTGGCGCCCGAGGGCTTCTCAGTTTCAGTCTATGCCGACAATCTGCCTATGGTTCGTTTTATGGCCTTCAGTGCAGAAGGGGATCTGTTGGTGTCGAGGCCCCGGGCCGGTGAGGTAGTGTTGTTGGGGCGCGATGCAGACGGTGATGGCCTGCCCGACTCCCGGCGACGGTTGTTGGGGGAGTTAACCCGGCCCCATGGCCTGGCGCTTCAAAACGGCTACCTGTACATTGCCGAGTCAAATGCCGTCGGGCGGGTGGCGTTTGACGACATCCGAGGCGAGCTTGCCGGTTCCTATGATCATGTCATCGTGGATCTTCCCGACAGCGGCAATCACTGGAGTAAAACCATTGGCTTCGGCCCCGATGGCCGGCTTTACCTGTCAATTGGCTCCAGTTGCAATGCCTGTGTCGAAGACGATGAACGGCGAGCCACGATGATGCGCTTTGATGCCGGGGGTGGTGATGCGCAGTTATTCGCCACCGGCTTGCGCAATAGTGCGGGTTTTGATTGGGCCCCCTGGAGTGGGGAATTGTATGCGACCGACAACGGTCGGGATCTGTTGGGGGATGATTTTCCACCCTGCGAGCTCAATCAGGTGCTTGAAGATGGCTTCTACGGTTGGCCTTTTGTGAACGGTTATGGCCAACTCGACCCTGATCTGGGTAAGGGCGAGGAGGATCTGCTGGCCACGGCAATCAATCCGGTATTCGGTTTTCCCGCCCACAATGCCCCGCTGGGTATGACCTTTATTGGTGACAGCAAAGGCTTTCCTGCGCGCTCCGCACTGGTAGCCCTCCACGGCTCGTGGAATAGAAGCTCCCCGGACGGTTACAAAGTCGTGTTATTGAGCTGGCAACAGGATGGCTCCATTCGCTCCCGCGACTTTGTTAGTGGCTTCGAGCAAGACGGCGACATCATCGGCCGGCCGGTCGATGTGGTGCAAGGGCCACGGGGTGATATTTATATATCCGACGACTACGCGGGCGTTATCTACCGCGTCAGTCGTCCCGCTTCGACCGCAATTGCCCCGGTGTCGGCGGAGTAAAAAGCTTGTGGGTCACTTACACGACTACACGGCTTTGCGGATTTTCTCATAACCGGCCTTTATTTCCTCACCCAGTAGTTTTAGGGCTTCGGATACGTCTTCGGCCGAATCGTCTGCTGTTTCCAGTACGTGTTCACTGCGCTGGCGAAAATCTTGCCACTGTTTTTCCAGTACTTGCATCTCGTCCTGTAACTCTTTTTTGCCCAGGTGAGCCTGGACGTTAATTTCGTCGCGCTGCTGTTTGAGGTAATCGAGAGCCTTTTGCAATTCGTGTTTGTAATCCATGGTTGGCTTCCTGTTCGTTGGTGAGGGCGCAGATTATAAACTATCCAGTGCAAGGCGTCCCGGGCCAGGGTGCCCTGCTTTTGTCACCAACGACAAAAAGGTTGTTGGCCGAATAAACTTGATCCTACAATGGTATTCTGTTCGCTGCGCGAGAAGCAGTGTGGCCGAGGTGATAAGCGAGGCCGACAGTCACCCATGGGAACATGGGGGCAGAGCCCGGTGATGCAGATCCCGGTAATGCCGAGCCCGTTAATGAAAAGCCCGGTAATAAAAAGCCCGGTAATAAAAAGGAGAGCGTGCCATGCCCGAGGTAAAGCGGCCGGTTAAGACGATAGAAGTGAATTATATTTGCGATGAATGTGGTCATGGCATGATGGAGAAGATGGGTGATGTTGACCCTGAAACCGGGGATCACCCCCATGCCTGTGTGATATGTGGTCACCAGCAGACCTTCAAGTGGGTGACCTATCCCCGTATTGTGTATGTTGGGCTAGATGAAAATATCTAAGTGGCTAGGTGCCAGCGCCTCGCTACAAACCAAAAAAATGTGTGATGATGGCTTCCTGCTCCATGGCATCGCGATAGCCATGGCTGATCAATTCCCGGCAGAAGGCGCTTTCAAACAGCAAATAGCTGGCCAGGCTGCCACCGCCACCACGTTGGGTGGCGCCA
>CBDUUA010000413.1:0-2848 GCA_965370135.1 uncultured Cellvibrionales bacterium | reverse complement strand
GCTTGCAGCATATACCAAATGGCGGTATAAAAGTTGCCCACTGAGCGAGATAAAGAACGAGATGGATTTGATGAAAACACTCTGTTTGCGTACTCTTGTTGTGCTGACTACGGTGCTGAGCCCAGTGGCCTCGGCGCAGTCCCTCGATGCCCGCGCATTGGTCAGGGCGGCCATCGACCACTGGCGAGGATCCAGCTCCTACTCGGAAATGACCATGGTGATTCATCGCCCGAGTTGGCAGCGGTCGATGTCGATGCGGGCCTGGACCGAGGGTGATAAGAAATCCATAGTGCGGGTGACAGCGCCGAAAAAAGATGTCGGCAACGGCACCTTGATGATGGATAACAAGATGTGGACCTATTCGCCCAAGATCAACCGCATTATCAAAGTGCCCTCCTCGATGATGGGCCAGGGCTGGATGGGCTCTGATTTCTCCAACAAGGATATTTCACGCTCTGACAGTGTGCTGGATGACTATGAGCACCGGCTTCTGGACAGCTACCCCGAGGACGGACACACGGTCTATGTGATCGAGTCGATACCCCATGAAGATGCCGCCGTGGTGTGGGGCAAAAAGGTGCTGGTGATTCGCGACGACTATGTGATGTTGGAGGATCAGTTCTGGGATCAGGATGGGGTGATGGTAAAGTCCCTCAAAACCCTGAATATTGCCTCCATGAGTGGCCGCATGGTCGCACAGCGGCAGCGCATGGGAAAAATCGATACCACCGATGAGTGGACCGAAGTGTCGATCCACACGGTCGAATTTGATATCGAGTTGCCCGCCAATCTATTCACCTTGTCCACGCTGCGAAACCCCCGGCGATGATGATGAATTTTAGAATGGCCTGGCGCAATTTGTGGCGCCATCGCCGCAGAACCTGGCTGACCACGGCGGCCATGGTGTTCTCCAATATATTGCTGGTGTTTATGATCTCCGTGCAGTATGGCACCTACGACATGATGATCAACAACACCCTCAGCATACTTAGTGGCCATGTCCAGGTGCAGGCCCCGGCTTACCATGACGACCCCAGGATGCGCTTTAGCATCGCTGATATTGCACCCCTTGCAGGGCAGCTGCGCGGCCAGTTACGCAGCGACAAAGTGGCGGCGCGGGCCAGTGCTTTTGCCCTGGCCTCGAGTGCACAGCGCAGTTACGGTATTCAGCTAATCGGCGTGGAGCCACAGTTTGAGCCCGCGGTGTCAACGCTCCCCGGGCTGGTCAAACAGGGCCGGTTTTTTCGCGATAGCAGTGCGGCGGAGATTATTGTCGGCAGTGTTTTGGCTCGCAATATGAAAGTATCTGTGGGTGATGAACTGACACTGCTGGGCTCCGGTCTCGACGGTTCCTTTGCCGCCGGCGTGGTCACGGTGGTCGGTGTGTTTGAAAGCGGCATGGCCGATATCGATCGCAGTCTCGCCGAGATACCGCTGGCCTACTTCCAGGATGTGTTCTCCATGGCGGGCCAGGGCCATAGTATTGTCATTCGGGCCGATGGCCTGGATCAGGTTGCCGGGATAAAAACGGCGGTCGAAGGCTTTACCGCCCAGCGCCAAAACCTGGCGGTACTCGATTGGGATGCCTTGCAGCCGGGCTTGAAGCAGGCCATCCAGGCCGATATATCCAGTGCCTGGTTTATGTATATGGTATTGGTGTTGCTGGTGGCCTTTAGCGTGTTGAACACCCAGCTGATGTCGGTGCTGGAACGCACCCGTGAATTCGGCATTATTATGGCGCTGGGCTTGAAGCCAGGCCGCTTGGGGCGGCTGGTCTTGCTGGAGACCGCTTTAATGGCCGGCCTTGGCCTGGCGCTGGGGGTGCTGCTGGGCGGCTTGTTGACGCTGTGGGTCGGGCAGGTGGGGTTTGCCTATCCCGGCATGGAGGAGATGGCCGGCAAATTTAATTTGCCCGGCAGGATGTATCCTCAAATTAATGGCATAACCCTGTTGCTGGGGCCGATTACGGTATTTGTCGCCTGTATGCTGGCGGCCCTCTACCCCGCAGCGCGCTTGCATTTTATGCAGCCGGTGCAGGCGATGAGGGCGGCCTGATGGCGTCCCACTGGAGGGTTATGTTCACCCTGGCCTGGCGAAATCTGTGGCGCAATTACCGGCGCACGTCCATTATGCTGGCGGCGATTGCGGTGGGTGTCTGGGCGATGATTTTCATGACCGCCCTGATGCGCGGTATGGTCGATGATATGATCAGGGAAGCCATCTACCAACTGCCCGGTCATGTGCAGATTCACCAGTGGGATTACCGCGATGACCCGACGGTAGTCAATAGTATGGCAGCCCCCGCCGCCCCATTGATGCAGGCCCTGCAAAGCCCCCTGGTGGTGGCCTGGTCCGGGCGCGTGGTGGTGCCGGCGATGATATCCAGTGAGCGCGAATCCCGCGGTGTCAAGCTGGTCGGCATCGACCCGCTGGGGGATCGAACACTGGCCTATTTGTCGAATGATATCGTGGCGGGGCGATACCTGGTGGGTGAACAGGACAAGGGCCTGGTCATCGGCGCCAAATTGGCCCGGCGGCTGGAGACCGGGCTGGGTAAAAGACTGGTGCTGATGAGCCAGGACCCGGGCAATGAGATAGTCGATCGTGGCTTTCGCGTGGTGGGAATTTTCACATCCAAACTGGAAGTGGCGGAAGAGGCCAATGTTTTCGCCAGTCGCAGCGTGGTGCAACAGATGCTGGGCATCAATGGCCAGATCTCGGAAATCGCCGTTATAGGCGGTGATTACCGCGATGTTGACGCGCTGTTACAGCAACTCACAGCAGCGGCTGGTTCGGCCCTTGAAGTGCTGCCCTGGTATCAGCTCGACGCCTATGCGGGCACCATGTT
>CBDUUA010000412.1:0-2849 GCA_965370135.1 uncultured Cellvibrionales bacterium | reverse complement strand
GTCACATCTGCCCCCTCAAGGTGATGCCGGACTACAAGAGGGCGGTATGTAGGTTGGTGCTGAGCTTGCGAAGCCCAACAGGGGTAGCATCGATTGTTGGGCTTCGTGCCTCAGCCCAACCTACGGGAATAACCATTTCAGCATTTCAGAGTCTAGCCCTGGCTTTTCTTCACCATTTTAACCGCTCTGGATTGGTATGCTCTTGATACTCTTTGGATAACCGGGATACAAGCTCTTGATCTGCGAGCCCTTCTCCTCTGATAGTAATTAGCTGTAAAAAAGCTTTTGATCTGCTGGTGTTATCACCAAATATGATGGCCATTTTCTTATCATTATTTTCCACTGCACGATAGAGATACAGATATTTATTGTGGTTGCACTTTGAATTATCACTAATAATTTCAGCGTATTCGGATAAGCAATTTTGACAATACCTATCGATCGCGGTTTCTTTTATTTTCTTGAATATTTTCCAATCTGCTTCTTTTATATCCAACATATCAAAAATTCCATCGATACTGTTTTATGTATCACTTTGTTAAGGCAGAACCCAGGTAGGCTGCAATTCCTGCCTATAGCTTTTAACTATTAATAGTCGCCCCATTAAGGTTTGAATCGATCGAGACCGAAGACCTTTGATACCATCCGGTCAAAAATCCGTAGCGGTAGCAACTTCTTCAGCAGCGGTAGCTTGAAACTGTTCTTGCCGCCTCGAATGATCGCCGGGGGTGAATCCCGCAGCAGGCTGTTGACCACGGGGGCGACGAATTCCTGTACTGGTGTCGCTCCCTGCTGTCCGGCCTGGGCCCGGGCGCGGATGCCTTCCTCCACAGCTCGATAGACTGAATCTTCCGGCAGGCGGATCGCCTGCTCGGCGTGGTTGCCGAAGGCGGAGCGAACACCGCCCGGCTGCAGGGTCACCACGCGAATACCGAAGGGCGCCAGTTCCATTCGCAGTCCATCTGACAGGGAGTGGATCGCCGCCTTGCTGGAACTGTAGGCGCCGGAGAACGGTGTGGTAAACAGACCGACAATGCTGCCCACGTTGACAACGACAGCCTTGCCCTGCTTCGCAACCGCGGCTCGCAGCAAGGGCAGGGCGGCACGGGTCATGGCGACCGGGGCAATCACATTGGTTTCGTATTGCTGGCGCAGGTCCTCGCGGGTGAGGTCGATCACCGCACCGACCTGAGAGTAGCCGGCGTTATTGATCAGCATATCCAGATGGCCGACGTCGCTCTCGACCCGGGCCATTGCCGCGGCAATACTGGTGTCATCGTTGACGTCGAGGGCCAGGGGAAGGATTCCCTGTGCCGCCAGGGGCGCCAGTGTTTCCGGCCGGCGGGCGCTGGCATAGACACGATGGCCACGCTGGTGGAGTTCATTGGCCAGCGCGGCGCCAATGCCGCTGGAACAGCCGGTAATCAGGATAGTGAGTTGCATAGCTAAGCTCTAAAATCGGCAGCAAGGTAAACGCTGCCATCTTTGTAGCTGCCGTCTGACAAGTCAAGCCGGTCAAGAGCTTTTTGCAAGGTCAAGTATATGGCCGAATGAATTCAGCCCCACAGTGGGCGGCAGACCTGTCATCAGTTAAACCGGGTGATCACCTCATCGGCGTAGCGTCGAATGGCATCCTGCTTCACGCTCAGGGAGGGCTGCTGTTGCATGATGGCGCCCACACCCATTTCGGCGAGGATACGCTCGCTCCACGGCGTGACCTGGAGATCGGTAACTCCCAACTCCTCCAGCCGGCGGATGTCATCTACGGTCTCGGCATCGGGGCAGTGCAACATGATATCGAAGGGCTCATGCTCGCGCCCGAACTCCCGGCGATAGCCGTTCAGCTCCGCCATCAGTCCCTCGATCTCAGACATGGAGTGAATGACGCTGACCCAGCCGTCACCGTAGCGGGCCGCACGCCGCAGGGCCGGCGTGGTGGTGCCGCCGACATAGATGGGGATTTTCTTTTTGGGTGCCGGCGCCATGATCAGGCGGTCGAAATCGTAGTACACACCGTGGAATTCCTGCATGCCGCCTTGCATCAGCAGGCGGATAATTTGGATGGCCTCGTCCTGGCGGGCGCCGCGGGTTTTTTTGTCCTGGCCGAGCCATTTGAACTCCTCGGGCATCCAGGCCAGTCCTACCCCCAGCGCGACGCGGTCGTTGGAGACTGCTGCTACCGAGAACAGGCTCTTGGCTTCCAGCAGCGGTTGGCGTACCGCCAGCCTGAGCACCGAGGGAAGAAATCGGATGCGGCTGGTGACCACGGCCATGGCCGTGATAGCGACCCAGGGATCTAGCACCGCTTGATCGAGGGGCCAGAATCGTTTGCCGTCCGGCGTATAGGGGTAGGGGACGGAGATTTCCTCCGGGAAGAAGGGGGCATCGGCGACCTGGATGCTGTCCCAGCCACAGTCATCGGCAGTGCGAGCGATATCCTGGTGCTCGGCAGGGTCGACCATAAACAGGTGAAAACCGAATCGCATAATCCTTCTCCTGGTTCTTGGCCGAATAACAAATCAGCAGGATAGCTGATTTGCACAGCGCATGCTGCCCGCAGGGTGAGGCACAGGGATGTGCCGAATGAATTCGGCCCTACGAGGTGTTGCGGTGCATTTTTCGTAGGGTCGAATTTATTCGACCGGCTGCAGGTTAAATCGCCAGGCCGATGCTGGCGCCGTGGTTGGAAGCCTCTGCCATATGGCGCGGTATCCAGGCTGAACCGGCAATATAGACCTGGGACACGCTGCCGTCGGCTAGCAGCTGATGATACAGATCATTCTGCGGCACCGACCCGTATACCAGCACCACGCTATCGAAACCTTCCTCGCGGTAGCTTCTGACGCCGA
>CBDUUA010000411.1:0-2851 GCA_965370135.1 uncultured Cellvibrionales bacterium | reverse complement strand
TAGCGCACACTATCGGGGGGTGTAAAGCTCTCCAGTGCATGCATATAGTTGATGCGCTCGTAGGCGGCTGGATCCACGGCATGTTTTTGGCTCAGGCTGCCCTGCATTTGTTGCACCGATTCGTACTCCTTGAGTTCCAGCCACTGGCTGATTTCATCGAGCAGGGTGGCAATGCGCTGGGGGCCTTCCAGCAGCACGGAGCTGCATACATGGGTGACATTGGCCCCAGCCAGCAATGCCTTGAGAATATCCTCGGCCCGGTGAAAACCGCCGGTGACGGCCAGGTCGATATCGAGCTGGGCGCGCAACATCGCCGTCCAGCGAATGCGCAGCAGGGCTTCGTAGGGGCTGGACAGTTCCAGCCGGGGTAACACCTCCAGTGTGTCGAGGTCGATATCGCACTGGTAAAAGCGGTTGAACAGTGCGATTCCCTTGACCCCGGTTTGTTGCAGTTGGCGGGCAAAGTGCAGGGGTGACGAAAACTGCGAGGAAATTTTTACCGCGACCGGTATGTCGACCGTGGCCAGTAAATGCTCCAGCATTTGAATATAGCGCTGTTCCACCAGCCCGGCGCTCTCCTCGATATCGGCGGCAATATAATAGACATTGAGCTCCAGGGCGTCGGCGCCGGCCTGCTGTAGTTCGGCGGCGTAATCGATCCAGCCCTGATTACTGACGCCGTTGAGGCTGGCGATAACCGGGATATCGAGCGCGTTCTTGAGGGCTTCGAGTTGTTCCAGGTAGTGGTCCAGGCCGCTTTTATAGCGATCCGGCAGTGGCAAAAAACTGGAGGATTCGTGGTGGCCCAAGTCCTGGTTGAAGAAAAAGCGCTCAAGCTTTTTTTCTTCCGCCAGCAGTTGCTCTTCGAACAGCGAGTACATCACCAGCGCGCTGGCGCCGGCATCTTCGAGGTGACGGGCGCTATCGATGTCGCGGCTGAGCGGCGAAGCCGAGGGTACGATCGGGTTTTTCAGCTTCAGGCCCAGATATTCCGTTTGCAGCATGACCATGGTGGTGGCTCCGTTGTATGGCTCTCACTTAAGCACAATTCTCTGTAGGGCGTAATTTGTTCCGCCATATTGATGCCAGATCAAAACGCATTGGCGGAATAAATTCCGCCTTACAAATAAACCCCGAATTCAATGCCGACCTTCCGCGGGGCCGGCACTCATCAAGTCCCATTCGTGATTCCCTCTAGCCGTCTTTATCCGGCTCGTCCCAGTCCAGGGCGGCCAGTTGTTGATAGCGGTGATAGCGCTCCCGCACCTCACGCTGGGCCTCGCCCAGCAGTTTCTCGGCAGTCTCCGGATCGGAATGCCACAGCATATTGAAGCGGGTTTCCGATTCGACAAATTGCCGATAGTCCAGCGACGGCGGCCTGGAATCGAGGTGTAGCGGATTTTTGCCGCTGTCTGCCCTGAGCGGGTCAAAGCGGAACAGCGGCCAGTGGCCACTCTTTACCGCCATGTTCTGCTGTCGGTGATTGAAGGACATATCGACGCCGTGGGCAATACACGGGGAGTAGGCGATGATCAAGGAGGGGCCGGGATAGCTCTCGGCCTCCAGTATGGCATTGAGGGTCTGGGTGTCCTTGGCGCCATAGGCCACGTGGGCCACGTAGACGTTTTCGTAATCCATGGCGATGCGGGCCAGGTCTTTTTTGGCGGTGGCCTTGCCGCCGGCGGAGAATTTGGCCACCGCACCTTTGGGGGTGGCCTTGGAGGTTTGGCCGCCGGTATTGGAATACACCTCGGTGTCCAGCACCAGGATATTGACGTCGCGGCCCGAGGCCAGTACATGGTCGAGGCCACCAAAGCCGATATCGTAGGCCCAGCCGTCGCCCCCCATGATCCACACGCTCTTGCGGCACAGGTTTTCACTGAGCTGCAGCAAGTTTGTAGCATCGGTGGTGCCCAGGCTTGTTAGCTGGAGTTCCAGCTCGGCTACCCGCTGTCGCTGCTCGTGGATTTCTGCCTCGTTGCTCTCGGGGCACTGCAGGATGGCATCGACCAGCTCGGCATCGAGGTTGTTGCGCAGCTGGGTTAGCAACTCCCTGGCGTGGCCCCGGTGTTTGTCGATGGCGGCGCGGATGCCCAGGCCGAATTCCGCATTGTCCTCGAACAGCGAGTTGTTCCAGGCCGGGCCGCGGCCCTCGGCATTGGCGCGCCAGGGCGTGGTGGGCAGGTTGCCGCCGTAAATAGATGAGCAACCGGTGGCGTTGGCCACCACCATGCGGTCGCCAAACAACTGGCTCACCATGCGCACATAGGGGGTCTCGCCGCAGCCGACACAGGCGCCGGAAAACTCGAAGTGGGGCTCCAATAACATCGATCCCTTGAGAGTGTTGAGCTTGATCGCGCTGTGGTCATATTCCGGCAGCGCCTCAAAAAAACGCCAGTTGGCGGCCTCCGATTCACGCAGCGGCGCCTGTGGCGCCATATTGATGGCCTTGCGGCTGGCATTGGTTTTATCGCGAATGGGACAGATATCCACGCACAGGGTACAGCCGGTACAGTCCTCGGGCGCCACCTGATAGCTGATATGCACCCCCGCCGGGTAGTCCTTGCCCTTGATTTGCACATGCTTGAAGGTCGGTGGCGCCTCTGCGGTGAGTTCCTCGGGGAAGGCCTTGGAGCGAATGGCGGAGTGGGGGCAGACAAACACGCACTTGCCGCAGTGGGTGCAGATGTCGGTCTCCCATACCGGAATCTCGATCGCCAGGTTGCGTTTTTCGTAGGCTGCGGTGCCCACCGGGTAGGTGCCGTCGGCGGGCAGGGCGCTGACCGGTATCAGGTCGCCGCGGCCGGCAATAATCTGGCCGGTGATCTGCTGGATGAATGCCGGGGCGTCA
>CBDUUA010000410.1:0-2857 GCA_965370135.1 uncultured Cellvibrionales bacterium | reverse complement strand
CCCCGTTACGGCATTTACTATCGCCAGGAATTCTATTGGTTTGAAGTATTCTCGGTAGCTATTTTTACCGTGGAATATCTGTTGCGGGTCTGGTCTATCCCGGAGTTAGAAAAAAATCCCGGTCAGCCCCTGTGGAAAACCCGGTTTCATTATATGGCTTCGCCAATGGCACTGATTGACCTGGTGGCCATTCTGCCCTTTTATTTGACCTTCCTCTTCCATATCGATTTACGCTTCCTGCGGGTGGTGAGATTGTTGCGAATCTTTAAACTAACACGCTACTCCAGCGCCATGACCGTGTTGCTATCCGTGTTAAAAGAAGAATCCAATTCACTGTTTGCCGCGTTATTCGTGCTGTTAGTGCTACTGATGCTGGTGTCGAGCGGCATCTATCTTATTGAACACCAGATCCAGCCCGATGCCTTCGGCAGCATACCGGATTCTATGTGGTGGGCGATGGCAACGCTGACCACCGTCGGCTATGGCGATGTCACACCCATCACCCCGATGGGGAAATTCTTCGGTGGCTGCATTACGGTCATCGGCATGGGCATGGTGGCACTGCCAGCCGGCATTCTGGCTTCGGCATTTTCCGACCATATCCACCGCAGTCGCCGGAAATACAAGAGCAAAATTTCTGAATACCTGCGCGACGGCGATGTCAGTGACGAGGAAAAATCGGAGCTGGAACAGCTTCGCCATGATCTCGGACTAAACCCCGAGGAAGCCGAGTTAATCTATAAAACCGCCACTCGCCATGTAACCCGGCGAATTATCTGCCCCCATTGCAAACAGCCGATACACCAGAGCGACGAGACCAAAAGCGCCAGGGTCAAACCCTATATTTAAGTAAGTGCCATTCACTGATACCCCTTTTTATATCTTGAATGCCTTTTTAAGCTTCTTCTTCAGCAGCACCTTTTTTAGCTGCGCGTATTGGGGCAGGCCATTTTTATAAGGCGGGTAATCTTCACCCGATATCAGGGGAGACAGATAGTCCCGGCACGGCTGAGTGATTCCCATGCCGTCGCGACTGATATAATTTCGCGGCATTTTCTGTTCAACATTCGCCACCTTTTCCAGCGGCGCCTCTCCCAGGGACCAGCTATATTTCTTACCCCCACCTCGCTCGATAGTCACCATGACGGCATTCTTGCCCTCCAGTGCGTATTCAACGGCGGCTTTGCCCACGGCATAGGCCTGCTCAACGTCGGTTGCAGAGGCGATATGCCTGGCCGCGCGCTGCAAATAATCTGCCAGCGCCCAGTGGTATTTATAGCCGAGTTCGCTCTTGATGATGTCCGCCAGGGTCGGCGCCACACCGCCTAGTTGCTTGTGTCCAAATGCATCCACCGTACCCGCGTCCGCGAGGAAAGAACCATCCGCGTTGGCGACCCCCTCGGAGGCAACGACCACGCAGTAGCCGAATTTCTTGACGCTGGCCTTGACCTTGCGCAGAAATTTATCCCGATTGAAAGCCACTTCCGGAAACAGGATGATATGGGGCGGCTCCCCCTCGCGACTTGCCGCAAGCCCCCCCGCCGCCGCTATCCAGCCAGCATGGCGCCCCATCACTTCAAGAATAAATACTTTGGTGGAGGTTTCACTCATAGAGGCGACGTCCAGCCCCGCCTCCCGGGTGGAGACGGCAACATACTTGGCTACCGAGCCAAAGCCGGGGCAGCTATCCGTAAACGGCAAATCGTTATCGACAGTTTTGGGGATGTGAATAGCCTGTATCGGGTAGCCCATTTGCTCGGATAACTGTGAAACTTTCAGGCAGGTGTCAGCGGAATCACCGCCGCCGTTATAAAAAAAGTAGCCAATATCATGGGCCTTGAATACTTCGATCAAGCGCTCGTACTCCGCTCGATTCTGCTCCAGGCTTTTTAGCTTGTAGCGGGCGGATCCGAATGCTCCTGAAGGGGTGTGCCGCAATGCGGCAATGGTACGAGCGCTCTCTTTCGAGGTGTCGATCAACTCTTCACGCAGGGCGCCAATAATGCCGTTATTACCAGCATAGACTTTACCGATAGACCCCTTGTGTTGACGCGCTGTTTCGATAACACCGCAGGCAGAGGCGTTGATAACAGCGGTGACACCGCCGGACTGGGCATAAAAAGCATTTTTCTTCCTGGCCATAGGGAGTCCTTGAATAAGCGAATAGTCGATTGGATATCAATTTTACTCGACGCAATCGCATATTCACATCGCAAGCTGCGAATATTTTGCCATCACTCTCCGGTCACTCTCCCTTCGCCCACCCATCGCCCACCCATCGCCCACCCTTCGCCCACCAAGCTGCTACCAGCGCTTACCAAAGCTTTCGTCGTGCCTACTCAGCTCTGCTATTAACCACAGACCGTAGGTGCGAATTTATTCGCACTTGGCCGAATAAATTCGGCCCTACAGCGTGGATTCGATGTCCCAATCGAAGGATATAGGGCTTCGCCGAATAATACCCTGCCTCTAGTCTTCAAGCAGGGTAACCACTCGGTTTGGACGATACTTCGCTGCCCTCTCCACCTTGTGAGATTATCGCGCCCCCGCTATGCTCCAGGACGCCCTGCCCATGGTGCTACGCGCATCCCTGTCGCTATTAAATAGTGTGCTTACGGCTGTTCTGCGTGACTTCTGCAATCCGCCCATAAAACAACCGCGCAGGAGCTATCCCACACCCGGAGCCATGTCGGCGGCGTGTAGCGATGGGGGCGTTTCGCTGTGGTGGGGGCGGTACCCGCCGCCGGTCAGGCGGCGATGGCGTCTACCTCGAGTGCCGCCAGGGCCTCCTGATAGTTCCATGGCAGCGGGCAATGATCTTGAGCAGTTGTTCCGCCAGGTTGTTATCCAGCCGGGA
>CBDUUA010000409.1:0-2865 GCA_965370135.1 uncultured Cellvibrionales bacterium | reverse complement strand
GCCGGGCTTTGCTCCATCGCGTTTTGATACGCCTGGCGCGCGGCATCGGTATTGCCCTGGGTGGTTTCAATATCACCACGCAACTCGTAATAAGCGCCGGCAAACTCACCATAATCTGCGCCGTTAATCAGGGCCAGCGCCTGATCTGCCCGGTCGGAGGCAAACAATACCCGCGCCAGCCGCAAGGTGCTTATCTGCTGTAGCGGCAGCTCTGGACCGCTGGCAAGCACCCAGCGCAATTCAGCTTCGGCGGCAGCCAGGTCATTGCGGGCCACCAGCAGCTTCGCCTGCATTAGCGCGGCATATTGGGCATAGACAGAACCGGGAAAATCGGTTTTCAGCGTGTCAGACAGATGACTCGCCGTCGCATAGCGGGTGTCCGTGGCCTCCTGCTCTATCACCATAGACAGCTGCAGGAGTTGCTGATAAGCGACTGACGCCACTTCGGCCTGCTGCTGCTGGCGAGTCTGCCAGGCCTGCCAGCCAAAGTACCCTCCCACCACCACCACGATGGTCAGTAATGTCGAGGTGCCATTTTCCTTCCACCATCTTTTTAGGGCTTCCAGTTGTTCATCTTCTGTGCGATACGCGTCCACTCATGTCTCCCCTTAATTTGCCGTAGTACCCAATGTAGTACCCAATACAGTGCCCTATGCAGTGCCCAATAAAGCGCCCACTTTCATGCTCGATGTCGTATCCAATAGCGTCGGTATGACTTGCACCAGTTTGTCAGCGGCCATGGTTTGCTGGCCAAAAGCCTGTCCCCGCAGAGCCTTGAGCGTCAAGGTTCCCGCCTCGGCCTCGTCCTCGCCCATGATCAACGCAAAGCCGGCTCCGCTTTTATCGGCTTTTTTCAGCTGACTCTTAAAACTGCCGCCGGCACTGTGGAGTAGCAGACCCAGGCCGGGCAATGCATCGCGCAGTGCTTCGGCGGTGGTGAGGGCTTTCACCCCCAGCCCGTCACCGGCAACGACAAAATAGACATCAACAGGCAGGCCGAGTTCAGCTGGAATCCTGCCGTGGGCTTCAAACAGTAGCGCCAGACGCTCGACCCCCATGGCAAAGCCAACCGCCGGCGTGCTCGCACCACCCAATTGCTCCACCAGGCCATCATAGCGGCCACCGGCACAAACCGTACCCTGGGCTCCAAGCCTATCGGTAGTCCATTCGAACACGGTGTTATTGTAGTAATCAAGCCCCCGCACCAGGCGCGGGTTGATCTGGTAATCGATACCAATGCCATCCAGCATGGCCAGCAACTGCTCAAAATGTTGCCGGGACTGGTCACCCAAAAAACCCTGTAGCGAAGGCGCACCGGCAAGAATGGCCTGGGTGCCAGGATTTTTGCTATCCAGAATGCGTAGTGGATTGCTCTGCAGGCGCCGCTGGCTATCCTCGTCCAATTGTTGGCGATGTTGTTCGAGATACTCGAGCAAAGCCTGGCGATAGCGCGCCCGGTCTTCCGGCGAGCCCAGGGAATTCAGCTCCAGGGTCACCACTTGCTCAATGCCGAGCCGGCGCCAAAGCCGCTGCGTCAATGCCAGCACTTCGGCATCAGCCCCCGGCCCGGGCAGCCCAAAACATTCGATGCCGATTTGCTGAAACTGGCGCTGTCGGCCTTTCTGTGGTCGCTCGTAGCGAAACATCGGCCCCTGGTACCAAAACCGCTGCACCTGGTTGCGCAACAGTCCATGCTGATCCGCTGCTCGCACACAAACCGCAGTGCCCTCCGGTCGCAGGGTCAGGCTCTCGTCGTTGCGATCAGGAAACGTGTACATCTCTTTTTCGACGATGTCGGTCACCTCGCCGATGGAGCGCTTGAACAACTCCGTCTTTTCCACAATGGGAAACCGGATCTCACGATAGCCATAGCTGCAAAATAAATCGGCGGCAACGGATTCCAGATACTGCCAGATGGCAGTCTGTTCCGGGAGAATGTCATTCATTCCCCGGACGGCTCTGATATTCGACAAGGTTATGTGCTTCCCAATGAGTGGTAGATTGAGTAAAGATGCTACGGATGACGCTGATGGGCTGTTGTTAGTTCAGGCGACTCAAGTGGATCGGGTGGATCGGGTGGATCGAGTGAATCGGGTGCTTGTTCGCCGTATCTTCCCGCATCAAGGGCTGCGGGCAAAGACACGTTTGCAATGCCGCTGCGGCTTGCCAGGATTGAGGAATTTCATCCGGACTATCCGCCTATCACCAATTGCGCAGAGAACTTGCCGGCATCAGGAATCACCGGAACGAAGCGCCCCTGATAACGCAGCGCAACGGCGTGCGATGTGCCCAGCACCACCGTGTACGGAGGTTCACCCTGTACCCGTTCGGTGTCACCGGCGCGGCGCATATCCGCCAACAGTAATTTGCGGGAGGCATCCCTTACCTCAACCCAGCAATCATCAGTAAATTGCATTTCCAGCGCAGCCGGCTCAATGCTTGAACGGGGTTCGGCCATGCCACCACCATCGCCGCTGCCATAATTATCACCGTCCAGGGCGAGCAAGCCGGGAGAGATATCCGGCGCCCGTGACGACTGCTCGGCAGCGGGCTCAGCCGATGTTTCCGGCGCTGCCTCCTCCGGTAGTGAATCGCCATCCGTTGAAAAATAAATCACGCTGACCAGAAACAGCAGCACCAGAGCTCCCAGTGCGCCGAACACCAGGGTGGTCGAGGTATCGGGCAAGCGATCACGCAGGGGGGTTTTGGGCGGTTCCGGCTCTGCAACAGGCTCGGGTAACGGCGCAGCGACCTGCGGCGGTTGATACTGGTTTACAATCTGCTCGGGGTCGAGATCTAACAGCTTTGCATAGGCGCGCACATAGCCCTTTACGAACACCTCCGCAGGCAGGCGCTGGTATTGCG
>CBDUUA010000408.1:0-2870 GCA_965370135.1 uncultured Cellvibrionales bacterium | reverse complement strand
CAGGACCCCGCGTTGAGGGATTTTCGAAAATCAGAATCGTACATCCAGGATCCCATTTATGCCCTGCTGGCTTCGCAAAAAACTGAAAAACAGAGTTTTGGTACGGCCCTGATCGACGGCAAAATGCGAAAAGATGTTGCGCAAACCACCGTCAACTTCGACGAGCATCGCCTGGTAGACCTCGCCCTCGATGAGGAGGAGTGCCGGCGCCTGCTCAAGCGCCGCGCATTCGATGGCCTGCTGACCATTGCGCTGTCGCACCTTACGGAGCAGCGAGATGAGCGCAAAACATTGAAGGCACAAAAATCCGTGATGCGAGCCAAGCTCAACATCATCGGCCGCAGCGGCAGCTTCGAAGATCAAGTCGTATCGGGAGAACAGGGCCAGCTACAGCGGCGCCTGGAGGAGATCGAGCAGCAGTTGTCTGAGCTGGGGCCCGCTGAAGGGGTACTGCCGGCCAATCTGGCCACAATTGCCGAGGTGCTGCTAGAGCCCGAGCGCCATCTGTGGATTGAGGACAAATCGCTTTGCATGAATCGCTACTATGTTCTTCAGCGCCGCCCGAGCCCCTCAGCTCCGGAAATCACCTTCAAGGAATTCCACAACAGTGAGAGTAGACGCTTACTGGCATTGATGGTGAAGATTCCGCCTGATTAGCTGCAGCAGTTTTCTCGAGCACTAGCGTGACGCCCGCCTCAGCGGTAATGGGATGTGACTGGGCCGTGTCCGTTGATGAGTTTGTAGCGACTCGGCACCGGGCCGGCATACGCAAGCCATCGCAACGGCCGGAACACTTATACCTGAATGCAGCGCCAGTCCACCAGCGAATACCTGCTTCCCCCCCGGATCGAACTCCCGGGATGAACCATGTCGTGGCAGTCACGCCGGTGCATAGCCGTGACTCATATCAATGGCTCTACAAGCATTGTTCAACAAGATAATCTGTAATTTTACGGTTCCGCAAGGAAGCAGGCTGTGAGCGCAGTCACACCGAAACTCCATTTGTTCCACTACGTTATAAATAGCTGCTGGACACCTTCAGTCAACATTTCCAGTCAACATTGTGAATAAGGTGAATTTTATGAATACATCTCTGATTACAGGCACTGTTTTGGGTACTTTAGTGGCCGCCAGTAGCGGCGCGGCTATTCATTACGCCGGACAGAACGAGCATCATGTGACCGACAAGGAATTGATTCAACTGCAGACGCAGGCATCCTTAAACGAGTTGGCAAAGCAGGAACAAACCAGCCCGAAAGTTTCAAGCACTAAAGCTTCAGCCACTATGGCTAAACCACCTCAACCAACACCGAGTTTTGCTCGCGTGATCGGAGTGAATCCAATCGAGGAGATTATCGAAATTCCCAGAGAAGAGTGCCATGACGAGATCGTAACCCATACCGAGCCGGTGAAAGATAAACACCAGATGACAGGCATCATCAGCGGCGCGTTGATAGGCGGTATTCTGGGGCACCAGGTGGGAGACGGTCGAGGCAAGGATCTAGCCACTGTAGCCGGCGCTGCCGCTGGCGCCTATGGCGGTAAAAAAACGCAACAGAAAATACAGCAAAGCAGAACCTGGACCACCACTGAGCAGCGCTGTGAAACAGTCACGGATACCCGGGTCAAAATCAGAGGGTATAATGTGCGCTATGAAATCAACGGCCAGCTGGCTACCGTGCGCATGGACTACGATCCGGGCAAGAGAATTCCACTCAACAACGGCAATCTGATGATTTAGAAAGATTTAGAAGCCTGTCGGATTTAGGGCTGATCTACTGTGGAAAAGCCCTATTGGCCAGATTTTCCGATCCTTTTCGTCAAATAACTACGGCTATTTTCCTCAAACGATCGAAAAATCTGACTCAAAATGGCTTCCCCTCGCTACGATCGCCTAAACCCGACAGACTCCTAGTCATTATGTGACGCACGGCAGATACCCGCATATCCAGAATGTTGCAATTCGTGATCTGTCTTAATATTGATGAATACTCATTACAAGGTGGAAACTCAAATGAAATCAAGTAATCGATGGTGTTCGGGGCTTTTCATTATCGGTGCAGGCGCTCTGCTTTCCGCCTGCGGTGGTGGCGGCGGCGATAGCGATGCCGGTACGGGCACCGTCAGTATCGGCCTATCCGATGCTCCGGTCGAAAATCTTAGCTCAGTCACAATCACTATCGACAAAGTGACATTTAGTCGATCTGACGGTGATATTGTTGTTGATACTTTCACCATTCCCGATCTTGATATAAAGGGTGCCGATACCTTTATGATTGACCTCTTGGAGGTACAAGGTAACGACAATATTATTGTCATCGGTGCTTTGAAGTTACTGGCAGGAGAGTATCAGAATCTGCGCCTGGGTATTATCGACGAAGACATCAATATGTCTTACGTAGATGAAATCTCTTCCGGGGAGCGCAAAATCATTAAAGTCCCCAGTGATGAATTGAAACTGGGCGGCTTCACCGTTGCAAGCGACGGCGTACAAACCATCATGGTAGAGTTTGATTTGCGGCATTCGATGACCTACAACCCCGGGCCGGATCGCTATATCCTCAAGCCCCGGGGAGTTCGCGTAGTAGATGTTTCAGCCGCTGCCACCATTGAAGGAGTAGTGGATTCGAACTTGTTTGGTGCCGGTCTGATATGCAGCAAAAAGGGCAACCCGCTGGCGGGTAATGTCGTCTATCTTTACCAGGGCCATGGCGTGAACCCTGAAAAATTTGGCGATGCCTTTGATCCGGCAGTTGATACGAATGTGCCAGTTGACGTTGTCCAGCCTTACTCCTCGGCCACGGTAGCGGATGATGGAGCTTATATTTTCACCTACCTCCCCGCGGGAGACTATACACTCGCATTTTCAT
>CBDUUA010000407.1:0-2870 GCA_965370135.1 uncultured Cellvibrionales bacterium | reverse complement strand
GTGATGGAGTGCAAAAACCTTTTTGCCAGGGCCTGCCTGGAATCGCTTACCTTGAGCGTGTAAAGAGGCCAGTCAGAGAGAAGGCCTCCCAGTACCTCTCTAAGCACGAATTTTCGAATCTGCTCTGGCGCCCCAAAGGTATTGGCGAGAGTCCGGGCATCCAGCATGCGAAGATCCGGCTTGTGGAGAAAAAATTCCCCGGTATCCCGATCATAGCTCACATGGCCATCGAGCAACCAGCGACTCGGCGATGTCGTCTTTCCCATAATCTCGGCACTGATCGACAGCTCCAGGCCCAACCTGTCACCATCACGATCCAATCGCACATAGGGCTCATCGATCACCAGGTTTACCAGCCCATCTACCCTGAGCGGGAACTGGGATTCCGCAGCCAGTTGCAACTCGTCACGGCTCAATTCCACAGGAATGCGCTCCAGGGCCCTGTTGGCGGTTTGCTTTATTAAGGACTGAGCTCGCTCCCTCATGTTTGCCACGGCATCACCTCAACACCCGGTTCGCTGGATTTCATTACCCGGAGTTTACCCTCCCTGTGTGCCAACATACATAGTAAAGGGGGTCTAAAAGAGGGCTAAAAGAGGGCCGGTGACCAATTATAATCATTCGTATTTATGGCTTCCGCAATTCGTGCAGCATTGGTCGCAACCTCGCAGGCGCGGCTTTTTATTGCAGCGAGGAATTCATCCCGTTATATTGAGTCGGCATAGTTTGGTATTGCCTATCAACTGTTAGCTATCAATCATCAATAACTCCTATAAATGATCAAGGACCTATCATGACTTTTCCCAATCCAGGACAGACCGGCTCACCGGTGACGTTTAAACCCAGGTATGACAATTTTATCGGCGGCGCGTGGGTCGCCCCGGTCAAGGGTCAGTATTTTGATAATGTAACCCCGGTAAACGGCGAGGTCTTTTGCCAGGTGGCCCGCTCCAGCGCCGAGGATATTGAATTGGCACTGGATGCGGCCCACGGAGCCAAACAAGCCTGGGGCGCCACCCCGGTTGCCGAGCGCTCCAATTTACTGTTAAAAGTGGCGGATGTGATTGAAGCCAATCTGGAAATGCTGGCGGTAGCGGAAACCTGGGATAACGGCAAAGCGGTGCGCGAGACTATGGCGGCGGATATCCCGCTGGCGGCCGATCACTTTCGCTATTTCGCGGGCTGTATTCGCGCCCAGGAAGGCAGCCTTGGTGAGATCGACAGCACCACCATGTCCTACCAAATTCATGAGCCCCTGGGGGTAGTGGGGCAGATTATTCCCTGGAATTTTCCGATTCTGATGGCCACCTGGAAACTAGCTCCCGCCCTGGCCGCGGGTAACTGCGTTATCTTAAAGCCGGCCGAACAGACGCCGGCTTCTATTATGGTATTGGCTGAATTGATTGCCGATATATTTCCCGCAGGCGTCCTGAATATTGTCAATGGCTACGGTGAGGAGGTGGGGCAGGCACTGGCGACCAGCAAGCGCATCAACAAAATTGCCTTTACCGGCTCGACGCCGGTGGGTTCGCTTATCATGAAATACGCAGCGGAAAATATTATTCCTTCCACGGTGGAACTGGGTGGCAAATCCCCCAATATCTATTTTGAGGATATTGCCGATTTTGAAGATGAATACCTCAGCAAATGTGTCGAGGGTCTGGTATTGGGATTTTTCAACCAGGGCGAAGTGTGTACCTGTCCCTCCCGGGCATTGGTGCATGAGGCCATCTACGATAAATTCATGGCGCTGGTGCTTGAGCGTATCCAAAAAATCATACGGGGCAATCCATTAGACCTGGAGACCATGGTCGGCGCCCAGGTATCCAAGGAGCAGTTCGACAAAATTCTTGGCTATATCGAGATCGGCAAACAGGAGGGCGCCAAAGTCCTGATTGGCGGTGAGGTTGCCAAGTTAGACGGCTATGACCAGGGCTATTATATCCAGCCGACACTGTTGTCCGGCACCAACGATATGCGCGTGTTTCAGGAGGAGATCTTTGGGCCGGTGGTGGTGGTGACGACCTTTAAGGATGAGGCAGAAGCCCTCGCGCTTGCCAACGATACCGAGTTTGGCCTGGGCGCCGGTGTTTGGACTCGCGATACCAACCGCGCTTATCGCATGGGGCGTGGTATCCAGGCCGGTCGCGTATGGATCAATTGCTACCATGCGTATCCGGCCCATGCCGCCTTTGGTGGCTATAAAAAATCCGGTGTCGGCCGCGAGACCCATAAAATGGCATTGGAGCATTACCAACAGACTAAAAACCTGCTGGTCAGCTACGACATCAACCCCCTGGGTTTCTTTTAACCTGGGCTTAGTTGCGTGCGGCTCTGGGGCTCTGGGGCCCTGGGGCCCTGGGGCCCTGATAGGATAGTAAAAGCCCCTTTACGGGGCTTTTTTCTTGGCATTATCCCTCGTCTTCCTCGTCCTTTTTCGCCTGTTCCGCAGCGACCTCGGCGATTACTGTTTCTATCGGCATGACCAGGGATGCGGCGCGGGGATAACCGGAATACTGGGCGATCATCAGCAATAATTCCCGCAGCTCATCGGCATTCATTTCGCCGCGTTTCAGCGTGGCTTTTGCCTGAACCTTAAACACATCGGCTTCGCCTTTTTCGGCGATGATGCCCAAAAGAAGCAAGCGTTTGTCGCGCATCGACAGTACATCGCGGGTCCATATCTCCGCAAAAAGTTGCTTCAGCATGATGTCGGTAAAGGCATAGCCTTCATCGGGTACCACGACATCGCCGGCGTAGACGTCTTTGATTTTTTCGACACCTAGTGCCCTGCGTTCTGCATCATTCATTGTTGTTTCTCTCTGTGTTCAGTGTTTGATGTTTGATTAGGGGGAGGGGGAGGGGGAGGG
>CBDUUA010000406.1:0-2877 GCA_965370135.1 uncultured Cellvibrionales bacterium | reverse complement strand
AAAAAAACTGTCCGGGGAAAAGAAAATTCGCATCGCCACCTGTTCGCTGGCGGGCTGCTTCGGCTGCCACATGTCCCTGCTCGATGTCGACGAGCGTTTGCTGGAGATATTGCACCGAGTGGAAGCCCTGCGCAGCCCGCTCAACGATATCCAGGAACTGCAACAGTGCGACATCGGCATTGTCGAAGGCGCACTGAGCAATGAGGAAAACGTCGAGGTGCTGCGGCAATTTCGCGAAAACTGTAAGATTCTGGTCGCGGTCGGCGCCTGCGCCATTACCGGCGGCCTGCCCGCGATGCGCAATCACTTTGGTCTCACCGCCTGCCTGAAGGAAGCCTACCTGGACGGCGTCGGCGTGGTCAATCCCACCATTCCCTCGGATCCGGAGCTACCGCGCTTGCTCAACCGGGTGCGGCCGATTCAGGAGGTGGTTAAGGTCGACTACTTTCTGCCCGGCTGCCCGCCACCGGCGGATGCCTTTTACGAGCTTGGCATGGCCTTACTCGAGGGCCGGGAGCCGCAGCTGAGCAGGGCATTGAGCCACTTTGATTAAGGAGAAAGCGTAGTGGACAGACCTCTTGAAACTGCCGCCCGGACAGGAAAACTCACCCGCTACGCCATCGATCCGATCACCCGGGTAGAGGGGCACGGCAAGGTCAGCCTACTGCTGGACGAGCAGGGACGGGTTCAGCAAGCGCGGCTGCATATCGTCGAATTCCGTGGCTTCGAAAAGTTTATCCAGCGGCGGCCTTACACCGAGGTACCGGTACTGGTACAGCGGCTCTGTGGCATCTGCCCGGTAAGCCACCACCTGGCGGGGGCGAAAGCAGTCGATATGCTGGCGGGCTATCTGCCAGCCGACCTCACACCCACGGCGACTCTGCTGCGCCGTTTGCTACATTTCGGGCAGACTCTCCAATCCCACTCGCTATCCTTTTTCCACCTGTCATCCCCCGACCTGCTGTTTGGTTTCGAGGATGAAGCCAGTCATCGCCAACTCTACTACGTACTCGAAGAATACCCGGAGGTGGCGCTGCAGGGCGTGAAACTGCGCAAGTACGGCCAACAGGTGATCCAGGCCCTTTGCGGTAAACGCATACACGGCACATTCTGTCTGCCCGGTGGCGTCAACAAGGCACTGTCACCGGAGGCGCGAACTTTTTTACTGGGGGAACTCGACCAGGTCGAGGCGTGGGCGCGCTCGGCGGTGATCTTGAGCCGCACGCTGTTCCTCAGCAACCGCGACTACCACCGGGGTTTCGGCACCGTCCAGGCAAACAAGCTCAGTACTGTCAGTCCAGAGGGCAACCTGGAACTCTATCACGGCGGCCTGCGACTGAAAGACCCCCGGGGCAACACCCTGATGGATCACACCAACCCCCTCGGTTACCAGGACTTGATCAGTGAAGAGGTGAAGAGCTGGTCCTACATGAAGTTCCCCTTTATCAAGGCCATGGGCGCCGACGACGGCTGGTATCAGGTGGGGCCGCTGGCCCGGGTCAACAACTGCGACACTATCGATACCCCGCTGGCGGAAGAAGCCCGCCGGGAATTCATGGCTGAAGGCGATGGTGGGCCGGTCAATGCCACACTGGCCTTCCACTGGACCCGCATGATCGAGGTATTGCATTGCGCCGAGGCGATCCGGAAACTCCTCCATCACCCCGATTGTCTCGGCAGCTCGCTGATGAGTGACAAGCACGTCAATGAGCGCGAACAAGGCATCGGCGTGATCGAGGCGCCCCGGGGCACCCTGTTTCACCATTACTGGCAAGATGGCGACGGATTGTTGGAGAAAGCCAACCTGATTGTCTCCACCACCAATAACAATACCGCGATGAACGAGTCTGTGCGGCAAGTGGCGCGCACCGTGTTCGACGGCCGCGAGGTGACAGAGGGGCTGCTCAACCAGATCGAGGTCGCCATTCGCGCCTATGATCCCTGCCTCTCCTGTGCAACCCACGCACTGGGCAAGATGCCGCTGGAGGTGGCAGCTATCAGCCCGGAGGGCGAGGTGTTGAGTCGACTGGCCAAAGACAGCAAGGGTCAGTTCAAACCATCGCTTAGTGAACCCGGCAACAGTGAATGACCACTGTCGTTTTCACCTGGGGCAACCCCTCCCGGGGCGATGACGGTGTCGGCCCCTGGTTTGCCGATTACCTGCGCCAGATCGAAGGTCTCGACGCTGTGCTGGTTGAAGATTTTCAGCTGCAGGTAGAGCACTTGCTCGACTGCCAGGGCGGCGAGCTGTTGTTGTTTATAGACGCGTGCTGTCACACAGGGCGGGATGTCCATTTCGAGGAAGTCGAGCTCACTGCGGATATCGCACACACCAGCCACGCGCTGACACCCGCACAACTGCTCGGCAACTACCGGCGTGTGTTTAATACATCGCCTCCTCCGGCATTTCAACTGACAGTATCAGGTAGCGCCTTCGAGCTGGGGCAAGCGATGTCTGCCGCCACCCAGGCTCGCTGCCACCGGGCAACCGGGCTGCTGGAGGAATTGCTGCGCAGCCCGGATGCCGCGGTCTGGCGGGCCCTTGCAGACACCCTGCCGAAGTCTGGCCATGCATGAGTTGTCGCTGGCGGTGAATATATTGGAAATCGCCGAGCGCACCCGGCTCAGTGCTGGTGCGCAACAAATTGTGTCCATTGAGCTGGAGATCGGACAGCTGTCAGCGGTAGAGCCTGAAGCGCTGCGCTTTGCCATGGATGCCTTGCTACCGGAATCCGCCGCCAGCGGCGCACACATCGACTACCGATTTATTCCGGGTCGCGCCCACTGTCGGCAGTGTGATCAGGATTTTGAGCTGGATTTTTACTACGATCCCTGTCCGCTCTGCGACAGCTTCGACAAAGAGATTCTGGCCGGGGA
>CBDUUA010000405.1:0-2879 GCA_965370135.1 uncultured Cellvibrionales bacterium | reverse complement strand
GCGCTGCATCGCTGCGTTATGTGCGCAGCCTGGCCGGCCGCGCCGTATTTAGCGCGCAAAGCGGGCCTGTCGGCCCGGTGCATATTAACCTGCCGTTTCGGGAGCCTCTTGCGCCCGAGGTCGTTGACGGGGAGCAGAGGGTGCTGGCTTTGCTTGACGGGACAAAAAGCCGTAGTGCTGACGATTGCTACTTGCGTTGTGAAGCCAGTGAGGCTTATCCAGATCCAGCGGTAATGGCGGTGTTAGTGAGTCAAATTCTGGATCAACAACGCGGCGTTATCGTCTGTGGCAATATGGAGGCTGGCTGTGTTGCCGAGGGTTTTTCAGTCCAACTGGGACAGCTGGCGGAAAAACTTGAAGTGCCGATTCTTGCCGACCCCGCATCCCAGCTGCGCTTCTCGGAATATCTTTCTCCAGCAGTTTTGGCGTATTATCAGTTGTTGCTCAGTGATGAACAAACTGCTGAAAACCTGCGGCCGCAGTGGGTGCTGTATTTTGGAGCGCCAGCGGTCAGCAAAGCATTGCGCTTGTGGTTGCTGAGACATTCAGCCCTAAGGATTATTCTGGTTGATGCCCGGCAGCACTGGAGTAATGCGGATCATTTACTTGCGCAACGTTTTTCCTGTTCGGCCCAGGTTTTTATTGAAACCATGCTGGGGCAGCTTGGTAAACATCCGGCAACAGGCGATCCCGGCTGGTTGCAGAGCTGGCAACAAGCCGACGCACTTGCCCAAAGCTGCGTCGAGCAGGAAGTAGAGAGTCAGGTGTCAGGAGTGCTCACCGAAGCGCAGCTTGGCGCCCGTTTGCCCGGCCTGCTGGGGGGGCGCTCGGCCTTGTTTTTGTCGAGCAGTATGCCGATTCGGGATATCGATACCTTTTCTCCCTGTCTCAATAAAAGTTTGCCGGTTTTCTGTAACCGGGGCGCTAATGGCATAGACGGTATTCTCTCTACTGCGCTGGGTGTGGCATCGGTGGTGAAAAACGACAATAGCTATCGACAAAATCATAGCGTAGTGCTTTGCGGTGACCTGGCTTTTTTACACGATATCGGCGGTCTGTTAGCCGCAAAACGCTATCCGGTGAATCTGACCATTCTGGTGATCAATAATAACGGGGGCGGTATTTTTTCTTTTTTGCCGGTTGCCGGCTTTCCGCAGGATGCCCACTTTGATGATCTGTTTATTACACCCCATGGGCTGACCCTTGAAAACGCTGCCACACTTTATCAACTGGCTTATCATCGTGCGCTATCGATCCATGACCTGGGCGTGCAATTGCAGCGAGCAGAGCAAGTGGGTGGAGTTCATATTATTGAAATGCCGGTTGATCGCGAGGCCAGTGTGGTCCATCACCGGGGGATTGTGCAGCGTGTCGGCAAGGCCTTGTCCCGGCTGACGGGGTCCCAATGTTAGGAGTCTGTCGGATTTAGGGCTAATCTACTGCGAAAAAGCCCTTTTGGTCAGCTTTTAATCAGTGAATGTGGGCGTGAAGCCCATATCCCACAATATGACCGTGGCTCCCATAATAATTATCACCGCCACCAGGCCAACGGCGACAATGGCGCTGGCGAACAGGAAACCGCGCTCTTCAGGAATGCGCATGACCGTCGGAATGCCCAGGTAGAGCAAATATGCACAGTAGCTTACCGCGGCCAGGCCAACGATAAAATCGAGCCAAAACATCGGGTGAAAACCCAGTACGCCACTCAGTAGTATCGGTGTGGAGCAGAGTCCGGCGATTGCCAGACCCTTGGCGGCGGTGGATTCTGCACCATAGGTCTTGGACATCCAGTGAACAAAGTAGCCCACGCCCCAGATTGCCAATACTTGTGCCAGATAGAACAAAATGGCAATCATTACGGCGGAGTCACTGGTGAACTTGACCGGCTCGTTGCCCGAGACGGTCCAGCCAACCTGGGTGGTGCCGTAATACCAGGCAACTGCCGGGATAATCGCCAGTAGCGCCGGATAAAATAGATAGGCTTTTAGTTGAGTATCAGACAATTCGGCTACTTGCTGCCAGGTTTTGTTCGGCTGGAACATAATGCCAATGGCGTTACCGATCATCCCTGTATCCTCCTGTTGTGCTCATTATTATTGTACTCGCTATTACTGTGCTAGCTATTATTTTCTGGCTACAAACCCGACAGTTTTTCCATTTCGGTGATGTCGAGAATGCGTATTTCCTTGTTATCGACTTCCAGCAGTTGCGACTTCTGAAAGCGACTGAAGATACGACTAACCGTTTCTACCGTTAGCCCCAGGTAATTGCCGATATCGGTGCGGGACATGGGCAGTCGAAACGACGTGGCAGACAACTTCAGTTTGGCGCTGCGTGTAGAAATGCTGATCAACAGCGAGGCGATGCGTTGCTCTGCGGAGTTTTTACTCAAGAGCGTAATCAATTGCTGGTCGTGAGTGATTTCCTGGCTCATAAGCCTGAAAAAATGCCGCTGCAAGCTGGGTAGTTTGGTGCTCAATTCCGCCAGGCGCTTGAAGGGTATCTCGCATACGGATGCGGTCTCAAGGGCTTTGGCTGAGACCACGTGGCTGTTTTTGGCGATGCCGTCGACGCCGAGAATTTCGCCGGGAAAATAGAAACCGGTGACCTGCTCCTTGCCGTCCCCGGTGATTTTATAAGCCTTTACCGAGCCGGAGCGCACCGCGAATACTGAGGTGAATGCCTCATTCTCCCGATAGATATGATTCCCTTTGCGCAGGGGTTTACTGCGCTGGATGATGCTATCGAGGCGATCGATATCCTGGGCATCGAGCGCGATCGGCAAGCAGATACTGTTTAGTCGGCAGTCGCTGCAATTCACTCGGTATTCGTGGCTGCAATAATTGTCACCGTGTCTGGATTCCGCCATAGCCATGCCC
>CBDUUA010000404.1:0-2882 GCA_965370135.1 uncultured Cellvibrionales bacterium | reverse complement strand
CTGTGCAGATTTTTATGCTATCACCGGTGTTGGCCCTACCCTGGAAAAGGGGCTACTACCCGAGAGTTTTTTTCGATATCATGCATAAAAATGAATGAACATGCTCAAGTGTCAACAAACTAATTCAAGCGTCAACTAACTACTAAATAAGGAATGACCGCAATGAAAACCCTATCGCAAACTCGAGCCAGGCAGTACTGGCTGGCTTTGGCGGCATTACTGTTAATGACATCACTGTTGATGCCATCGGTTGCTAGCGCCGATAAAGCTAAAAAAGGCGTTATGAGCATGCCACCCACTCCTGAAGTGCTCAAAAGCGGGGCCATAGATCTGTTTGCACACACCCCCAAGAGCGAGAGAAATAACGAGATCTCGCTCTTTTACGCCACCCGCCGACTGCCCGCCGAAGCGGGATCAAACCTGGGCTATGGTAAAAATTTCGATGACACTTTGCGTTTTGGCGTCGCCGATATGCTGATCGGCCCCAAGGGGCTCAGTTGGGACGTGCTCCACGCTCAAACGACCACCGAGGAACGCACAGACACCTTTGAACTGTCACTGCAAGGCGTGAAACAGCTTGCCGAACTGACGGATCAAGACTCACTGAGCAAGCTGACCCCGGATCAGAAAAAATTCATCGCGCAAGTCAACAGTGCCCTGGAAAAGAGCTTTTATAAGGATCTGACCATTTATGTACACGGCGCTTTCAACAGCTTTTATTATGCTGCCGCTGAAGCCGCCCAGTATAAATACTTCACCGGCAAGCAAGCGGTGGTGCTGTTGTATTCCTGGCCGACGGCGGAGAACCATCTCGCCTACGGGCGCAACGTCAAGCATGCGGTACAGTCAGAACCCGCGTTCAATCGTTTGATCAAAATGCTGGGTAAGCACAGCAAGGCAGAGAACATCAATATTCTGGCCTACAGCATTGGTGGTCGCCTGGTTGGCGGCGCCATGGCGACCTTGGCTGACAGCAACAAGGCCGACACCTGGCTGGAGAGCTTGCACAAGGATCTGCGGCTGGGTCACCTGTATTTGACCTCTTCCGATGAACCCATCGAAGAATTTTACTCTCACGCAGACGCCTTCACAAAAATGTTCGATACGGTCACGGTCACCGCGGATGCCAAGGACCCCGTATTGGGCTTCGCTGAAAAAACCGGCGGTGGCGCCCGGCTGGGTCGCCCCCAAACCAAAGAAGGCAAAAAGGCTTACATTACCGAGGCTCAGCGCAAGGATCTCGAAGCCCTGATCAATAAAGGCGAACTGAATATACTCAACCTGGAACTCGATAAGCTTCCCGATTTTCAATTTACCCACGGCGACTGGTACCTCAACCCCTGGGTCAGCAGTGATGTGCTGGTGTCACTCAATCTTAAACTTTCTCCCAAACAGAGGGGCCTCAAGAGCATGGACAAAAAAGGCCTGGCACTGTGGTATTTCCCGGATAGCTACGCCAAATCCCTGGAGGCCGCCTTGTTGGAATACATAAAAACACTCCCTGCTGACAGCCCCTAGGATCTTCGTTGTTGTGTAAAAGCCCTCGCGCTTTTTCCTGTCAAGAGCCTGCAAGGCCGGCCAACATTCCGGCTCCTCCCTGCAGGCTTTTTTATTACAAGAACGCCCATGCGGCTACTGATCAGCAGTAAAACCATGGGGTAAACGGGCCGCCAACATGGATGCGTCCACAGCCGAAATGAGTTGAATGCGCATAGTGAAATACTTAAAGGCCTTATGGCGTCAGTGGTGGCGCCTTTGCTGGAAGCTGCTCCCCGGGGCTCTGACCGTATTGCTTATTGGCTTTGTCGTTTATCTCCGCGGTCTACCCGAGCTGGAGCTATGGCACAGCATCCATCTCGATGAGGAATTCACGACCCAATCCCCGGTCGACGATTTCGCCGGCTACCTGGCGCTGGAAGACCGGCTGTTTCAGCAACTGGATGAGCGTATTTATCAGGCCCTGCCGCCTGCGAACGAAGCCAGCGTCCAGCGCTACCGGCGAGGCAGCCTTTCAGACCCGGGTAACTGGCCCCGCAACTGGAATCGCAGTTTTCAAATGCTGCGGGGCGAACCCGATTTCGGCATATTGCTTATCCACGGCATGTCGGATTCCCCCTATCTGTTAAAACATTTTGGCGATGAACTGGCGCAACAGGGCGGCTTGGTCATCGGACTACGGGTGCCCGGGCACGGCACCATCCCCTCCGGCCTGGTTCGGGTTCAATGGGAGGACATGGCGGCGGCAGTTGGCCTGGCCATGGAACACCTGCAGCAAAAACTCGGCGAGCGGCCGCTTTATATCCTGGGTTTTTCCAATGGTGGCGCCCTGGCCCTGCACCACACACTGAGCTCACTCGAAAACGACGCCGTGCGGACTCCCGAGCGCATGGTGCTGATGTCTCCGGAAATCGCCATTACTGAACTGGCGGTAATGGCACGATGGCAGACAGAACTCGGACACCTCATCAGGCAACCCAAACTCTACTGGAATTCGATAATCCCGGAATATGACCCCTTTAAGTACACCTCATTTGCCGTCAATGCCGCCGAGCAAGCCCGCCGAATCACCCTTGCCAATCAGGATCTGTTGGATCGCCTCGCCACCAGCGGTGCGCTCGAGCGCATGCCCCCGGTGCTGGCTTTTCAGTCGGTCGTCGATGGCACAGTCGTTGCATCGGCGCTGATCGAAAAGCTCCTGCAACGATTGCCGACTGCCGACAATGCACTGGTACTCTTCGACATCAACCAATACGCCGGCCTGACACCCCTGCTCAACAATGAACAAAGAAACCAAATTGCCGCACTGCTGGACGACTCGATTCATCCTTTTGATCTTACTGTTATCAGCAACGTCAAGCCGACCAGCAGAGAAGTACACGCCC
>CBDUUA010000403.1:0-2883 GCA_965370135.1 uncultured Cellvibrionales bacterium | reverse complement strand
TACCAACTTAAGGATCGACGGGTGCAACTACAAGGTGATGGCCACTATATTGCGCCAAATGCCAGCGTGATTGGCTCAGTGGTGTTGGAGCGGGACGTCAGTATCTGGTTCAATGTGGTGATCCGGGGGGATTGCGACACCATTCATATCGGCGCCGGCAGCAATATCCAGGATGGCTCGGTATTACATGTCGATCCGGGATTCCCCATGCATATAGGGAGCAATGTCACCGTTGGGCATAAGGCTATGTTACATGGCTGCACCATTGGCGACGGCAGCATGGTGGGTATCAACGCGGTGGTGCTCAACGGCGCTAGAATCGGCAAGGGCTGCCTGATCGGCGCCAATGCGCTGGTGCCTGCCAATATGGAGGTGCCGGATGGGGCTATGGTCGTCGGCATCCCGGGCAAGGTCAAGCGGATGCTGCCGGCGGAAGAGCAAATGCTGTTGCAGCACAATGCCGATCACTATATCGCCAACGGCAAACTGTTCGCCGAGCACTTGCAGGCGGATGACGATGCCGGTTGACAAAGCTGTGCCCTCACCCTGTATTGATATCTGTACCCTGGATGACAAGGACGTGTGCGTGGGTTGTTATCGCACCGCGCGGGAGATCACGCAGTGGTCGTTGCTGGATAATGCCGCCAGGGCGGAGGTGGTGAAAAAAGCACTACAGCGTCGCCGCGAGGCCGGGGCCTTTCTTTAGGAGGGCGGGGCTTTAGGCGGACTGGGCTTTGCTATAGCCAGGCGCCACACGGGAGCAGTTTTTCAGACTTTCACGGCGCGTGCGGATTTAATGCGGTTCTCGCCGATATCTAAGATCTCAAAACGGTACTCGCCACCAATACAGAGTCCGACGTAACTTTCCGGAATGGATTCGAGTTCCTCCAGCAGCAGGCCGTTGAGGGTGTGCGGCCCGTTGGTCGGCAACTTCCAACCCAGCGCCTTATTGATTTCGCGAACGGTGGCGGCGCAATCGATGATATAGCTGCCATCCTCTTGTTCTACGATATCCTCGATACTGTCGGCGATGTCAGAAGTAAATTCGCCGACGATTTCCTCCAGGATGTCCTCCAGTGTCACCAGGCCCAGCACCGCGCCGTACTCGTCTACCACAATGCCTATGCGGCGTTTGGCCTTCTGGAAATTGTGAAGCTGTACATGCAGCGGTGTGTTCTCGGGAATGAAATAGGGCTCATGCAGCAATTGTTTGAGCTTGTCCCGGTTGAACGGGCTCTGGTAGAACAATCGCGGTGAATTGCGCAAGTGTAGAATGCCGACGATGTTGTTGATGTCATCGGTAAAGATGGGCAGGCGAGTGTAATTGCTGGATAGTATCTCCTGGGTGATGACGTCATCCTTGTCGCTGAGGTCAATGCCAAAGATTTCTTTGCGGGGCACCATAATGTCGTCAACGGTGACCCTTTCCAGATCCAGGATATTGAGTAGCATACCCTGGTTTTTATCCGGAATTCGGTGGCTGGTAGTGCCCACTAATGTACGCAATTCGTCAGCACTGAGGGCATCCTCCCGGGCTTTGGCGGGATTGATGCCGAACAGTCGCACCAGTACTCCCGATATCGAGTTGATCAGCCATACGGCGGGATACAGCACGAACATTAGTGGTTTGAGAACGAGGGTGGCCGGAAAGGCAATGCCCTCGGGGCGATAGGCGGCGATGGTCTTGGGTGTTACCTCGGCAAATATAAGCATCACCACGGTAAGTACCAGGGTCGCGATCGCCACCGCGGTGTCACCATACATATTGTACGCGATGATGCCGGCCAGCGCCGCTGCCGCGTTATTGACCAGGTTATTGCCGATAAGAATCAGACCCAGCAGTTTGTCGGGTCGCTGTAGAAGTTCGGCCGAGCGCTTGGCTCCCCGGTTGCCGGTATTCGCCAGGTGACGCAGACGATAGCGGTTGAGGGACATCATGGCGGTCTCGGAGCTGGAGAAAAAGCCGGAGAGAATAATGAGAACCAGCAAGGCGGAGAACAAAATCTCCAGTGAGGTGTCGTTCAAGACGTGTGTCCTGGTTGTCCTGTAATGTAGTGGCGTTCTATCTTGAAGACAATCGCCACGCTAATCAATAGCTGCTCAGCGTTGCAGCACCAGCTCCAGGATGAATTTGCTGCCGAAATACGCCAGCATTAGCACAAAAAAGCCACCCAGGGTCCAGCGAATAGCAATTTTCCCGCGCCAGCCCAGCTGGTGGCGACCCCAGAGCAGCATTGCAAAGATCAGCCAGGCGGCGATGGCAAAGAAGGTTTTGTGGGCCAGGTGCTGGGCAAAGACATCATCCAGGAACAGGATGCCGCTGCCGATTGACAGGCTTAGCAATACCATGCCCACCCAAACGATCTCGAACAACAACTGCTCCATGGTTTGTAGCGGCGGCAGGGCGTTGAGTAGCCCGCGAATGTGCCGCGCCTTGAGTTCGTGATTCTGGATGCTCAAGGCTATCGCCTGGCAGGCGGCGAGGGTCATCACGCTGTAGGCGAGAATGGACAGCAGGATATGAGCTGCCACCCCTGGGCTAACGAGGGTGCCGGTTTCAGCATGGCTGGGAAATAACATGACGCTGGCGATGGCAATGCCACAAACGCAGTAAACCGGGATTAACAGTTTATCGATGGGAGCTCTGATGCTGGAGATCAGGCCTATCAGGGCGATAAACCAGGCAATGGTGCTGGCGATGACGAAAAAACCAAGATCCAGTCCACCATGGATAAACAGTAGCTGGTAATTGACCGCAGCGTGACATACCAGAGCAATGGTTCCGGTGGTGATCAGCAGGGCTTTGACCTCGCGATAAGACTCTCCGCGCAGGGCTCGAACCGTCATCAGGCTGGCGTTGCCCAAATAGAGCAGAATGGCCGT
>CBDUUA010000402.1:0-2896 GCA_965370135.1 uncultured Cellvibrionales bacterium | reverse complement strand
GTGGTGAATTGCCGGCATTCCGGGATGTGGAATTTCGCAATCACTCCCAGAACGGCGAAGACGGCATTCTGTGGTATATCTTCTCACTGATTGGCGCGACCAACCACAAGTCGGTAGAAATCGGTGCCGGCAATGGCATGGAGTGCAATACGGCCAACCTGATTATCAACCACCACTGGCTGGGCTTGTTGCTTGACGGCAGTGAGACCCATGTTAAAGACGGACGAGAGTTTTTTGCTCACCACCCCGACACCTGGAGTCTGCCCCCCAGTTTTCAGCATCATTTCATCGACGCTGAAAACATCAATGGCCTGCTGCAGACCTATGGTTTTGATGGTGAGATCGACTTGCTATCGCTGGATATCGACGGCATCGATTACTGGGTATGGAAAGCGATAGACATTAGCTCGCCCCGGGTTGTGATACTGGAATACAATGCCATCTGGCGCTGTGAAGCCTCGGTGACGGTACCCTACCAGCCCGATTTTGAAGCCGTTAAAGTCTACCAGAACGACGTGTTGATGACCTACTATTGCGGCGCCTCCCTACCCGCCTTCGTCAAGCTGGCGCGGGAAAAGGGTTACCGCCTGGTGGGCAGCAACAGCTATGATTTCAATGCCGTATTTATGCGCAACGACGTCGGCGCCGAACTGTTCCCCGAAGTCAGCGCCGAAAGCTGCTTCAGTCATCCCGCCGCCGAATGGGGTCATGCCATGGGACGACCCTACCTGGATCAATTTGAATGGCAGGAAGTCTAGGCGCGAGGAGGCACTCCGGGGTACGCTCGCCAGGAGGCATTGCTGAGGAGGTACTATAACCATGTACGCTTTTTTTCGGCTATTTATCGTTTTCCTTACCCTGCTCGGGGCGTTTACCCTGGCGGCGTCCCTGTTTGACCTGGAGTTCGGCAGTGATAACTACTGGGGAAAGCACGGCGTATTCTTTTTATTCTTCGTTACCCTATTCCCCCGACTGACCCTGCTTTTCTCCAGTGTGCCTTTTGGCGGCCTGTTCTGGTGGCTGGGCCTGATCTTCGCCCCGCGCCTTACAGTGGCCGTTTTGGCAACCCTGGCGTATTGGGAAATGAACCCGGTGCTGGTCATGATCAGCTGGTTGGTAGCGTTTTCCGGCGAATCGAGTGAAAAAGTAATGGTTACCCGGCAGGTGCGGGTGGTCGCCGGGGGCGGTTCGCCCTGGCGCACGGGCGCCACTCCGGGGAGTACGCCTGGCAACACTATAGAGGGTGTATATCGCGAGATTGATGACCCGTAAAACCTGAACGCTTCTGGGTTAAACGCTTCTGGGTTAAACAAGGCTTTATTCGTGTTGCGGTGACATCTCCGGTTGATGCCCCGGCTCCGGGATCGGCTCCGCCCTGACCAGATCCGCGAGGGTGCTACCTCGCAAAGCGTCCCGCGCACCAGCCTCAAACTGGTCGAATACCTGCTGTACGCGCTCATCCCAGTTGTGATTCTTGCCGTAGCTTTGGCCGGCCCGGCTCACTGCGCCTACGATATCCTCCAGCAGGATGCGATCACAGCTGCGCCCCGGCAGGTAACAAGCCGCCTGCTCATTCGCCGTTTTCACCGTTTTCACCAATAGTCCCGCCTCGACCATATCTTGCAACACCAGCCTAATCACTTCACCGGGGATATTCAACTCGTGGCGCAGACTCTCTTTATTCCAGCGAATTTCTCCGACCTCGTAGTCCCGGCCGATCTTGAACATCGCCTGCATGGCAACCCGCTCCCGAGTGCGAGCACTGGGGCGCAGCTTGCCCCGCTCCAACAGCATTTGGTCGGGGTACTGCACATAGTAGGCAATATTGGCGCCCATCAGCACAAACAACCAGTTGATGTTGAGCCAGATCAGGAACAATATCAGCACTGCAAAGCTGGAGTAAATTGCCGTGTACTTTGACGACGAGGCGACAAAGCTGGTGAAACCCCACCCGGCGACCAGCCAAAGGATCGCCGCTACCAGGGCCCCTGCCGCCGCAGCCAACCACTTGACGCGAGTGTTGGGAATAAACGCATAAATAAATATGAATATGGCAAACACGATCAGCTTGGGCGTAAACCGGAGAAAACCTACCAATAGCGCGCCCATCGAATTGAATTGCTGGATTTCCAGTACCAGATCAGACTGCTGCAGGGTTGTCGCTAGCCCCGCCGCTGATACCGCTAGCATGGGCCCCACCAGGATGACACTCAAGTAGTCGCGCAGTTGCTCGATGGCGCCCCTGCCCCGCTTGACATTCCAGATATAGTTAAACGATTCCTCGACTTTTTTCACCAGTGACACCACGGTAAAAATCAGGATCAGCAAGCCTGCCGATCCAAGCACCGCGACATTCATATTATCGACAAAGGCCATAATATTGGCGCTCAATTCCCGCCCGCCATCGCCCATCGGTTCGAGAAAATTATTCAGGATGGGCTCCATATAATTGTGCACGCCAAAGCCTTTCAGCACCGAAAAACTAAAGGCCAACATCGGCACCATGGAGAGCAGTGAAGAGAAGGAGAGACTCATTGAGCGCATGGTCAGCTGACCGGTGGCGAGATCCCTGATCACAGCGTAAATTGCTCGAAGTAGCCGCTGGGCATAGGTCTTGAGGGGGTGTTTACCGACCAGGTCCGCGACCAACAGTTGCTTGAGAGAAGCGTAAAATTGCATCGTATAAAGTACTCTCCTGTTACAGGGCATCCAAAGCGAGGCTTGTCCGCAAGCAGAATTTCGAGTAGCTATCCGGGGCCGGCTCCTAGATACCCGAGCAGTTTAACACGCTGCGCGCCTGGGAGCCTGGGAGCCTGGATGATAGAGTAACAATAGACGCTCCACCTTGAACCGGCGGTGAAGTCACAGACTTTTCAGGGCTTTCAACTAAGGCTTT
>CBDUUA010000401.1:0-2901 GCA_965370135.1 uncultured Cellvibrionales bacterium | reverse complement strand
CCGAGATCAGTGCGCTCGATTGCACGCACCACCGCGTGAGGCGGCGGATTGACCCGCAGCGCCGCTACCAGTGCGTCGATTGCATCTCGAGACCCTTGAATTCGCAGCTCAACACCGTCCTCGGTGTTGCGAGCATCACCGCAAATATCAAGCCTGGTGGCCTGGCGGTAGAGGAAAGGCCGCATGCCCACACCCTGGACCCGGCCCCGCAACACAATACATTCCTGAACCCGTGATCTCATTCGCACTATCTTATGATCTGGATGCGTTTATATCCATCAAAGTTTGTGCTTGAATGATCAGTAGGTGCCGGGTGGCGCAGTGCAGACAACAATCGCCTCGCGGAATCCAGCTTTAACAGCGGTGAAGCCGATGGAGATATTTCGCAAAACTGAACTACTGGCGGCGGTGCACAGCGCCGTCAACCACTACGGCGGCGGATCGAGTTGCGCGCTGCAAGTTTGCCAACAACTGCAGCGACAGTTCTCATGCGTACCCACGGACTCGATACCACTGATCGCCCGGGAACTGGCAACCAGCACCGGCCACATACGCGGTCTGGTCACGTTCTACAGCTTTCTCCACGAGGCCCCTCGCGGCCAGTACGACATCTATCTCAGCGACTCCATTACCGATCACATGTCAGGCAGCCGCGAGCTGCGCCATCGCCTCTGCGAAGCCCTCGGCATCAAACCGGGAATACCCCGTATCGACGGTCGCGTGACGGTCACCGCCACTTCCTGCATAGGTCTTTGTGATCAAGGGCCCGCGGGTTTGGTCAATGGCCGACCGCTGACTCGCTTAAGCAGCGAGCGCGCGGATCAAATCGCAGCACTGGTGGAGTGCGACACACCGCTGGATCAGTGGCCGCGACACTTGTTCCAACTTGACCACCACATTCACCGACGCGAGCTGCTGCTGTCCGAGGCGATAGCGCAGGGCGCCGGTTTGCGCGCACTTGCCGCCGGCTCCGCCGAGCAACTGCTGGCACAACTGGAAACCTCCGGCTTGAGTGGTCGCGGCGGCGCCGGTTTCTCCACCGCGAGCAAATGGCAGCTTTGCCGCGAGACCGCGAGCGATGTCCACTACCTGGTCTGCAATGCGGATGAGGGCGAACCCGGCAGCTTCAAGGACCGGGTCCTGCTCACCGATTTTGCCGATGGCGTCATCGAGGGCATGACCCTCTGCGCCCGGGTGATCGGAGCCGAGAACGGCTTTATTTATCTGCGAGGCGAATACGCCTACCTGCAAGCACACCTGGACCGGGTGCTGGAGCGCCGCCGCAGGGACGACCTCTTGGGCGGCAATATTCTCGGTGACAGCAACTGGCGCTTCGATATCGAGATCCACCTGGGCGCCGGCGCCTATATCTGCGGCGAGGAGTCCGCCCTGATCGAGTCACTGGAGGGCAGGCGCGGCATTCCCCGCAACCGTCCACCATTCCCGGTTACCAGCGGCTACCTCAACAAACCCACGGTGGTCAACAATGTAGAGACCTTCCTCGCCGCCGCCAATATCGCCGACCATGGCGGTGAATGGTTCGCGGCCACCGGTGACGGCATGGGCACCAAGATTCACAGCATCAGCGGCGACTGCGATCGTCCGGGCATCTATGAATTCCCGGTCGGCACCCCGGTGGCCGAGATGGTCGATGCCGCCGGCGGTGGCGATGCCCAGGCAGCACAGATTAGCGGCGCAGCGGGAGAGCTATTGCTGTCGACGGAATTTCAACGCGCCATCGATCTGGTCACCACGCGAACCGGTGGCTCATTGATCATCTTCGGCCGACAACGCAACTTGCTGGACGCGACCGTCAACTTCACCCGGTTCTTTGCCCACGAAACCTGTGGCTTCTGCGCACCCTGCCGCAGCGGTACACAATTGGCTCGCTCGGTGGTGGAGCGGATGGCCGCGGGCAACGCCTTCGGTCGAGATCGTGAAGCAGTGGATCGACTGATCGAGGTCACGCCGCCGATGAGCCACTGCGGCCTGGGAGCCACCGCACTCAATCCCCTGCGGAACCTACGCGACAAATGCCCGGAGCAGTACCACAAGCTGTTCACGGAGAATGATCAGGGTGTACTTCACTTCGACCTGGAACAGGAATTGAGTGAGATAAAAAGCATTACCGGAGAAGTGGTGGGGAGTGGCACATGAGCACTCCCATCACCGTCATTACCATCGACGCCATTACTATCGACACCATTACCATCGACAACAGGGAGATTGCCTTTACCCCCGGCCAGACCATTATGGAAGCGGCCCGGGCCGCCGGGCTCTATATCGAGCATCTCTGCTACAACCCGCAATACCAGCCCCACGGCAGTTGCAAACTATGCACCGTGAAAGTCAACGGCCACATGGCCACCTCATGTACCATGCCGGCCCAGGCCGGCCAGATTGTGGAGTGCGCCTCGGCGGAAATGAAGTCCCGGCGCGAAACACTGATGGAAATGCTGTTCGCCGAGGGCAACCACTACTGCCCATTCTGCGTCAAAAGCGGCAGCTGTGATCTGCAGGCACTGGCCTACTACCTGGGCATGAGTCACAGCGGTTTCAACCACCGCTACCCGGTGCGACAGATCGATGCCTCCCACCCCGACTTGATACTGGATCACGATCGCTGCATTTTCTGCGGCCTATGTGTACGCGCCAGCCGCGACCAGGACGGCAAGAACGTGTTTGCCATGGCAGGGCGAGGCAAGACCACCCAACTCGTGGTCAACACCGACAGCGGCAAACTGGGGGACAGCGATATCACACTGGACGATGCCGCGGCACACGTCTGCCCGGTGGGCGCCATAATGCCCAAACACGGTGCCTACAGCGTACCGATCGGGGAGCGCTACTTCGACGGGCATCCGGTCGACGAGGTGGATAACGCCTCCGGTAAACTGTGAT
>CBDUUA010000400.1:0-2911 GCA_965370135.1 uncultured Cellvibrionales bacterium | reverse complement strand
CCAGCGGCATCGCCAGATTGCAGCAGCGCGCCATTTTGCAAGCCCCGGGTAATGGACCAACTGCACAGCGATCGGCCGGTCTTGAGCGCAACCCGAGTCAGCAGGCCAAGGGCATGGTGCTCATCGTGGGTTTCCAGCACCACTAGCGGAATATGGGATTCGATAATAAGGGCCAGGTCTTGCAAGTCCTGCATACTGTTTTTCCTGGGAGCAAGCAATAAACCTAGTAAACATAGCACAGCACTGGTGCGCTGACTGCCGGCATTTCCACTAAGGCCGCCGCGACAAAGCGAGACCGGGTTCACAGTCCAGACGAGCCAATATAGGACGCAGCGCTATGCCTTTGGGGGGTAGCTGATTTGGTCTATTCTTGTTGGGAGAGTCGGCTCGCAACGCAGCAACAAGCCTCTTGTTTCGTCATCGTAACATCATCGTTACATTACTAAAAAATAGCGTATCTATTTGTTTACTGTAGGCTTTTTTAATAGCGCAGCCGGCGCTCAGCGACTGGCTCCCCGGGGCTCGAGAACACTGTCGACGCTGTTGCTGACAGTCGTGCTCATCGCCCTGCCCGTCTATGGTCAAATCGGTCAAATCGGTCAAATCGGTCAAATCGGTCAAATCGACATCCCCGAAGCAGACGGTAAAGTCACCCTCAATATGCGTGATGCCGATATTCGCGCAGTGGTTCACTGGTTAGGCAATTTGACCGGCAAACGCTTTGTCATCGATCCCCGGGTCAAAGGCAATATGAGCATATACGCCAAGGAGCCGCTGGCGATCGATGAGGCCTACGGTATCGTGATCGAAGCGATGAGCGTCTATGGTTACTCAGCAGTGGACAGTAGTGGCATCGTGCGGATCGTTCCCGATGTTCGCGCCAAGACGCTACCGGTAAAACTTGCCCAGGTGCTGGGCGAAGTCGACGACACCGATATGGCCAGCTACGTGGTCAAGCTGCAAAATCTACCCGCTACGGATTTGGTAGCCCAGCTGAGGCCCTTGATTCCACCATCCGGACACATTGCCGCGGCCTCCCCCAACACCCTGTTATTGATTGACTCAAAAGCCAACGTCAAGCGGGTGGCCAAGCTGGCCGAGTATATTGATCGCCAGGGTAGCTTTGACTTTGAGATACTGCCGCTGGAGAGCGCCCCGGCCGACTCTATGCGAGACATCCTGCAGAGCCTGTTCCCCGAGAATCAGCAACAAGTCAGCATTGCTGTCGATGAGCGCTCTAACAGCTTACTGATCAGCGGCAGTCCCGCCGTGAGAGCGAAAATCAGGGCGATGGCAAATTCCCTGGACAAGTCCCAAAGCGCGGATTCCAGTACCCGGGTGTTTTATCTTCACTACCTGACGGCAGCCGAGTTGTTACCCGTGCTGCGCGGCGTCACCGGCAATATTCAAGAGGAACGGCAAGGCAAATTCCGCAGCAATGGCCAGGTGAGTATTGAGGCCCTGGAAGCCGCCAACGCAATTGTTGTCAATGGACCTGCGTCCTATATCGATGAAATTGCGAGCATCATCGAGAAGACAGATTTTCGGCGCGCCCAGGTACTGGTGGACGCCATTATCGTCGAAGTCAGTGACGACTTTGCGCGGGAAATCGGCGTACAGTGGAAAACAGCATTCACCGATACCGGTTCGGGTATCGAAGCGGCCTCCAATTTTGGCCTGGTGTCTTTTGATGGCGACGGCAACTCGATTTTGGGACAAGGCCTGAGCCTTGGTTTTATGCAGGCCGGGGATTTGCGCATACTGCTGAAGGCAGTTGCCACCAATGTCGACGCCAATATACTTTCCCGGCCCTCTATTGTGACCCTGGACAACCAGGAAGCGGAAATTCTGGTCGGCCAGAATATCCCGCTGATTACCGGGCAGTCTACCGGCAGCGCCTCCAGCACGGAGAATCCTTTTACCACCGTAGAGCGCAAGGACATCGGCATCACCCTCAAGGTAACGCCCCAAATCAATGAGGGCGATGCCATCACCCTGGACGTGGTGCAAGAGGTCGAAAACGTGTCCTCCACGGCGTCCTCCGAAGCCCGTGATATCGTCACCAACAAGCGCAGTGTAAAAACCAAGGTGCTGGTTCAAGACCAGCAAATATTGGTGCTGGGTGGTTTGATCGACACCACGGATCAGCGGACCGTCAAAAAAATCCCACTGCTGGGAGATATTCCGGTATTGGGCGCCTTGTTCAAAACCACTAAAGTTGAGCACATCAGGCGCAATTTGATGATTTTTATTCGGCCGACCATTCTTCGCGATGCCGCCAATGCCAGTAAACACACCCGGGAACGCTATGAAATGACAAGGGATAGTCAGCGCAGCTATTACCAAAAACCCGCCAGGAAATCCGAGCCGGTATTGCTGCCCGAATTCGAAACCATGACGCCGAATTCGCTCAGGTAGGTGCTGGTCAATGGCCTTGTATTGGCGACTCGAGCATGTCTTTTACCAGCTCCCGCAGAACATCTTCGGGCCGTTTATGGTCGCAGTTGATAATTCGGTCAGCATAATGGCGATAGAGCTTTTCGCGCTCCGCAAATAATGTATCGAATGATTGACCGGGCCTGCAAGCGATACCGCGGGTGTGATAATTGTGGATTCGCTGTCGCAACTGATCCAGGCAGACATCGAGAAAGATGACCCGGCTTTGCTGTTTTAGCCGTGCCATGGCCTTGTCACTGTAAACAGCACTACCCCCTGTCGCGATAACCTGGCACTGTAGATTCAGGCCCAGAAGCACCTCCTCCTCTATTTGTCGCAGCCTCAGATAACCCCACTCATCCATGATTGTCTGCAAGGTTCTGGATTCACGCACCTGGATCAGGACATCAGTATCAATAAAATTCCGGGCGGTTTCCTTTGCCAGCAGCACGCCGATGGTGCTCTTGCCGGCACC
>CBDUUA010000399.1:0-2933 GCA_965370135.1 uncultured Cellvibrionales bacterium | reverse complement strand
CCGATGATGGCCACTACGATCATGAGTTCGATCAGGGTAAAACCCTTTTGAGCTTGTTTCTTCATGTTGACGTTCTCCGTTAGTCGTTTTTTGTAATCGGGCGGTGAATCCAGCCGTTGCCAAAATACTATTCAAGTGTCGTGCCAACTTTTGAAAATATTTTTGTAGCTTTATAATATTCCTTTACCTTCAATGGCTTAGCTTAATATAACAAGAGCAAAGGCGAAATTTTAGAGATTCAAGATTGGTACACGTCGCAATCAGCGCGGTCACAAACTGACAAATTTTGTCAGTGGAGACATCCAACTGTCGACTTGCATCACAAATGCATCATCAAATGCATCAAGAGAGGGGCAACGGCGCCGCATAGCGACACAGGCCGAGGCTACATTGCTATACTTTGCAGGTATCATTAAACCTAGGTTAAACACGAAGACCCATCATGCGGGGCCTGATCCTCTGATCAAGCTCTTTGTTCTAAAGTAAACAATGGACATCTTATGGCAGCGAGTAACGCAACGCCGCTGAGCGGCCTGGCTCGGCGACTGGTTAAGGACGGCGTTCTGGACGAGCAAACGGCTCAACAGAGCTATCTGGACGCTTCAGCGGAAAAAGTCCCCTATGTCAGCTATCTGGTGCAGCAGAAATACGCCGATGGCAATAGGATAGCAGAGGCCGCCTCGGACGAGTTCGGCACCCCCTACTTCGATTTGCGCGCCTTTAGCAGCGACAACATCCCCAAGGGACTGGTGGAAGAAAAGCTGATTCAGAAACACCATACCCTGCCCCTGTACAAACGCGGCAACCGGCTGTTTATAGCCCTGTCTGACCCGACCAATCTGCGTGCCCTGGACGAAATCAAATTCCACACCGGGCTCTCCACCGATGCGGTGCTGGTGGAAGAAGAGGCGCTGACCGAGGCCATCAAGGTTTATATAGAGGCCCAGGAAGAGGACTACGGCAACAGCTTCGATAATCTCGAAGAGGGCCTGGAAGATCTCAATATCGAGCCGCTGGACGCTCGCGCCAATGAGGAAGAAGAGACCGATACCGACGATGCCCCCATTGTGCGTTTTGTCAACAAGTTGCTGCTGGATGCCATCAAGGGCGGCTCCTCGGATATCCACTTCGAGCCCTATGAAAAGATCTATCGCGTGCGCTTTCGCACCGATGGCATACTGCACGAGGTCACCAAGCCGCCGATCAACCTGGCGAGTAGGCTGGCGGCGCGCTTGAAGGTTATGTCGCAGATGGACATTTCCGAGCGCCGCATCCCCCAGGACGGTCGTATCAAACTCAAGATCACCAAGACCCGCTCCATCGACTTCCGGGTGAACACCCTGCCCACGCTCTGGGGCGAGAAAGTGGTATTGCGAATCCTAGATCCCTCCAGCGCCAAAATGGGCATCGACCAACTGGGCTACGAAGAAGACCAAAAGCAGATGTATATGAAGGCCCTGAGCGAGCCCCAGGGTATGATTCTGGTGACCGGCCCCACCGGCTCGGGTAAAACCGTCTCACTGTACACCGGCCTCAATATCCTCAATACCGCCGAGCGCAATATCGCCACCGCCGAGGATCCGGTGGAAATCAATATGGAGGGCATCAACCAGGTTCACGTCAACAACAAGGTGGGCCTCAATTTCGCCACCGCCCTGCGCTCATTCCTGCGCCAGGATCCCGATGTCATCATGGTAGGTGAGATTCGCGACCTGGAAACCGCCGAGATCGGCATTAAGGCCGCGCAAACCGGCCACTTGGTATTGTCCACCCTGCACACCAATAGCGCCGGCGAAACCATCACCCGCCTGCTCAATATGGGAGTTGCGCCTTTTAACCTGGCGACTACGCTTAACCTTATTATTGCGCAGCGTCTGGCCCGGCGCCTGTGCGGCCACTGTGCGGTACCGGCCACCGAAGTACCCCGGGATGTGCTGTTACAGGAAGGCTTTAGCGAGGCAGACATCGACGACGAGGGCTTTCGGCTGATGCACCCCAACGCCAAGGGTTGCCCCCGATGCCACCAGGGTTATAAGGGTCGTGTCGGGATTTATGAAGTGGTTCGCATCACACCAATGGTGTCAAAGCTTATATTGGAAGGCGCCAATGCCCTCGGCCTGCAGGAGCAGTTCAATAAAGAGGGCTTTAGCGACCTGCGACGCTCGGCGCTGAGAAAGGCAGCCCAGGGCGTAACCAGTCTGGAAGAAGTTAACCGGGTGACCAAGGACTAGATATGGCAACCAGTACAGCAGCAGTCAAGAGCCACCAGTTCGTCTGGGAAGGCACCGATCGCAAGGGCAATAAAACCCGTGGCGAGATGATGGGCACCAACCCCGCCATCATCAAGGCCCAGTTGCGCAGGCAAGGTATCGCCCCGAAAGTTGTCAAGAAAAAATCGAAGCCCTTGTTCGGCGCCAAGGGCGGCAAGATCAAGCCCATGGATATCGCCATATTCACCCGACAGCTGGCGACCATGACCAAGGCCGGGGTGCCGCTGATCCAGGCTTTCGACATCGTCTCTGAGGGGCTGGAAAAACCCGCCATGAGCGAACTGGTCAACCAGGTCAAGAACGACATCGCCTCCGGTAACAGTATGGCCTCGTCCATCGCCAAGCACCCCCGCTATTTCGACGATCTGTTTTGCAGCCTTATCGACGCGGGCGAGCAGTCCGGATCGCTGGAGACCATGCTCGACCGGGTCGCCATCTATAAGGAAAAAGTAGAGGCGCTAAAAGCAAAAATCAAAAAGGCCATGACCTACCCCATTGCGGTCATCGCGGTGGCTGTCGTCGTCACCGGCATCCTGTTGATTTTCGTAGTACCCGAGTTTGCCAAGACCTTCCAGAGCTTTGGCTCCGACTTGCCTGCGTTCACCCAATGGGTAGTGGCGCTGTCAGAGTTTGTGCAAGCCAAGTGGTGGGTCATGATTATCG
>CBDUUA010000398.1:0-2936 GCA_965370135.1 uncultured Cellvibrionales bacterium | reverse complement strand
TTCCGAGGCTTGTTTGACCCGTACTAGTGCGCCTGATCCCAATTGTCGCCAACACCGGTATCGACTATCAGCGGCACTCGTAGCGATGCAGCACCTGACATAATGCGACACGCCTGCTCCACCGCCTGCCCCACCGCATCTTGCCGCACTTCAAATACCAGCTCGTCGTGCACCTGCATAATCATCCGCATAGGCGCCCCGCTCTGCCGCAGCCACTGATCAAAATCAATCATTGCGCGCTTAATGATGTCCGCCGCGGTACCTTGCATGGGCGCATTGATCGCAGCGCGCTCCGCGGCCTGGCGGCGCAAACCATTGCGGGCATTGATCTCCGGCAAATGCAGCCGTCGACCAAACAGGGTTTCTACATAACCCTGCTCCCGTGCCAGTTCCCGGGTGCTTTCCATGTATTGCCGCACACCGGGGTAGCGGTCAAAATATAGATCCATATACTCCTGCGCCTGCTTGCGCCCAAGGTTCAACTGCTGCGCCAGACCAAACGCCGACATCCCGTATATCAAACCAAAATTGATCGCCTTGGCACTGCGACGCTGCTCGGTAGTGACGGTATCCAGAGGCACCGCAAACACCTCGGCAGCGGTGGCGCGATGAATATCCAGGCCCTCGGAAAACGCCTGGCACAGGCCCTCATCACCGGACAAATGCGCCATGATCCGCAGTTCGATCTGGGAGTAGTCCGCCGCGACAATACGATAGCCATCCGGAGCGATAAATGCCTTACGAATGCGACGCCCCTCCTCCGTCCGAATAGGAATATTCTGCAAATTGGGGTTGGCAGACGAAAGCCTGCCCGTGACCGTGACTGCCTGATGATACGTGGTATGAATGCGGCCAGTGTGGGAATTTATCATCTGCGGCAATTTATCAGTGTAGGTGGATTTGAGCTTGGCCAGACCGCGATATTCCATGATAGTGCGGGGCAAGGGGTAATCCAGCGCCAACTCCTGCAACACCGCCTCGGCCGTGGACGGGGCGCCCTTTTTGGTTTTTTTGGTGATCGGTAAGCCGAGTTTTTCAAACAGGATCGCCGCTAGCTGCTTCGGCGAGCTCAAATTGAATGCTTCCCCCGCCAGCTCAAAGGCCTCCTTCTCCAGCACTTCGAGACGTTGCCCCAGTTCTACACTGTGCTCTTCCAGTAAGCGCTTACTTACCATAGTGCCGTTGCGCTCTATACGTGATAGTACCGAAACCAGGGGAACTTCCAGCTCCTTCAACAGCCGCACCAGACCTGGCTCAGCAGCGAGCTTGCCGCTCAAGGTCTGGTGCAATCGCAAGGTAATATCTGCGTCCTCCGCCGCATAGGGCGCCGCTTGCTCCAGCGGAATCTGGTTAAAGCGCAGCTGCCCCGCACCCTTGCCGGCGATATCTTCAAAATGGATGGTGTTGTGACCCAGGTACTTCAGCGCCAGGCTGTCCATATCGTGACGGGAAGCCGTGGAGTCGAGTACATAGGACTCCAGCATGGTATCACTGGCGATGCCCTGCAGCTCGATACCGTAACGCGCCAGCACACTCATATCGTATTTGAAATTCTGGCCTATCTTGGCCGGAGCAGAGTCTTCCAGCAGCGGCCGCAATTTTTCGAGTACGTAGTCCCGGCTCAATTGCTCGGGAGCACCCAGATAGTCGTGAGCCATTGGCACATAGGCCGCCTTTCCGGCCTCGATTGCAAAGGACACCCCCACCACCTCGGCCTCCATATAGTCCAGGCTGGTGGTTTCAGTATCGAAAGCAAACAGCGGTGCCGCCTCCAGGCGCTGCAACCAGGCTTCAAACACGGCAGTATCCAGCACCATTTCATACTCAGACTCGAGCTGAGCCGGCACCACATTCTGTTTTCCATCCAGCAGTTCCGTGAGCCAGCCCCTGAACTCCAACTCCTGGTAAAACTGCTGCAGTTGGTCGGTTTGCGGACTTTGCTGTTGCAGGTCCCCGGGGCCGAAGCCCAGCTCGACATCGGTTTTTATGGTTGCCAACTGATAGGACAACAGGGCTTGATCCCGCTCCCGCTGCAGTTTCGCGGCCAGTGATTTGGCGCCGCGAATAGCCAGCCCGGCCACTTTATCGAGATTGTTATACAACTCCTCGACCCCGCCGATGTTTTGCAATAGAGCGAGTGCGGTTTTTTCTCCCACCCCGGCCACTCCCGGGATATTGTCGACCTTGTCCCCCATGAGGGCCAGCAAATCGATAATCAGTGTCGGTGGAATGCCAAACTTCGACAATACGCCGGCCTCATCCATCACCGTATCTGTCATGGTATTGACCAGGGTGACCCGCGCATTGACCAGTTGCGCCATGTCCTTGTCACCGGTAGAGATAATTACATCCCGGCCCTGGGCCACCGCCAGTTTGGCCAGGGTGCCGATGACATCGTCAGCTTCAACACCGTCATGCACGATAAGAGGCATTCCCATAGCCTCGATAATGCCGTGGATAGGCTGCACCTGCTGCCGTAGTTCGTCGGGCATCGGCGGCCTGTTGGCCTTGTATTGGTCGTAAATATCGTCCCGAAACGTCTTGCCCTTGGCATCAAAAACGACCGCCAACTGGCCCTTGGGGTAATCCTGCTGCAGGCGTCGCAACATCGCGATCACCCCTTTGACGGCCCCGGTAGCCTGGCCGCTGGAGGTAACCAAGGGGGGTAAGGCATGGTAGGCACGGTATAAATAGGACGAGCCATCCACCAGAATGAGGGGCTTATCGATGTCGGCGGTCATGGCAATCTCTCTTTTATCAACACTAAAAATTCCGGCGATTAAACTTGAATGCAGGCAGAAATACAATCAATCAGCAGGCGATAACGCGATAGTGCGCATTGTCCCAAAAACTAATTAGGGGGAAACACCCCCCTCGTTTACCACCTAAAAATAGGCGAAAAAACTGTTTGTCTACCAGTTCCCAAATCCGCGACA